>JAYSZC010000652.1:0-9320 GCA_043738235.1 Lewinellaceae bacterium
AAAACGACCGGCTCGTTCGGGCCGCCACACGTGGCAATGGCGCGGTCGGCGATGATATTACCGCCAATATCCGGACGCTGCGTTCGGTGCCTTTGCAGGCTGAATTTTCAAAACATGGTATTCACAAAGTGGAATTGCGGGGAGAAGCGCTGATCCGGAAAGATATTTTTGAAAAAATAAATAAAGCCAGGCAGGAAGCCAACGACCAGATTTTTGCCAATCCGCGCAATGCCGCCACGGGCGCCCTGCGTATGAAAGACCCCAAAGAAGCTGCCGAACGCGGGCTGGAGGCTTTTTTGTATCAATTGGGCTATGCCGTTGATAATCAGGAAAATAACATCATAGAACGCCTCCATACCCACGATGAAAGCATCCATTTACTGGAGTCGCTGGGTTTTAAAACACCCTTGGCCAAAACAGGCACCCGGCAACATTTGCCCGCTACCAAAACCTGCGGCAGTATCCGCGAGGTCATCGAATTTTGTGTGGACTGGCAGGAATACCGCGACGAGTACCCTTATGAATTGGACGGTATGGTGGTGAAAGTAAACAGTATAGAACTGCAGGAGCGCTGCGGCCATACCAGCCACCACCCGCGCTGGGCGATTGCTTTCAAATTCAAGGCGCGGCAGGCTACCACCCGCCTGCGCGACGTGGAGTTTCAGGTGGGAAAAACCGGGGCGGTTACGCCTGTCGCCAAACTCGAACCGGTGGCGCTCGCAGGCGTGACGGTGTCGAATGTAAGCCTGCACAACGAAGAATTTATCCGTTCCAAAGACCTGCGCATCGGCGATCAGGTGCTGGTGGAACGCGCCGGCGACGTGATTCCATATATTGTCAAATCATTGCCCGAACTCCGCAACGGTTCCGAGCAGGTGGTGCATTACCCGAAAAACTGCCCGGTTTGTCAATCCCCGTTGGTGAAACAGGAAGAAGAAGCCGTGTGGCGCTGCGAAAATGCCGAATGCGAAGCCCAGGTAGTGCAGCGCATGATTTTTCATACCTCCAAACACGCTATGGATATAGAAGGTATGGGCGAAAGCACCATCGAACGTTTTTACAAATTGGGCTGGCTGCGCTCCATTGCCGACATGTATCGAATTGATTATGAAGCCGTTGCAAAACTGGAAGGTTTCGGCGGGAAATCGGCGGCCAATCTCCGCACGGCCATTGAAAAAGCCAAACAAAATCCCATTTACCGCTTGCTGCATTCGCTGAGCATTCACCACCTCGGACAAAAAGGCTCCAAATTAGTCGCCGCCGAAATCGGGCACGTGCTCGATTTGAAAGACTGGGACCTGGAAAAATACCAGACCATCAAGGATGTCGGTCCCGTGCTGGCCAAAAATGTGTTTCACTTTTTCCAGAATGAACACAACATCGAACTGTTGCAAACCATGGAACAACTCGGCGTGAACCTGCAACAAACGGAAGCCGACAAACGCCCCGATGCGCCGACCGAAGGCCCGCTGCTGGGCAGAAGTATTTTGTTTACCGGAACCCTCTCGCAAATGACGCGGGAAGAAGCGGAAAAACGCGCCATCGCCGCCGGGGCGAACATCGCCGGCGGGGTGAGTAAACACCTGAGTATTTTAGTAGTAGGAGAAAAAGCGGGCAGTAAATTGAAAAAAGCGCAGGCGCTGGAGACGGTGGAGATATGGAGTGAGATGGAGTTTTTGGAGCGGATAGCGATGGAGGATTAATTGGGACACGGATTTTGAGATGAAAAGGAACACGGATTAAACGGATGGGACACGGATTTAAAAGGATTTTCCACACGTAGAATTGACAGGATCAAAGGGATTTTTTCTTTTGTTCATTCCAGAATTTGATGAATAACGGTCAACTCTACGTGTGGAAAATCCTTTTAAATCCGTGTCCCATCCGTTTAATCCGTGTTCCTTTTCATCTCAAAATCCGTGTCTCATCCTTCCAATCCGTGTTCCATTTAATCCCAAAAGAAAAAGCCGCCTGTACATTGCGTACAGGACGGCTAAACCCCAAAAAACCAAATGAAAACAATCTTCCTTTTTTTGCCTTTTGTCCTCGCTCACTTGCAAAGACATACTTTATACGCCACTGCAAAAAGAGGTCACAGGTTGCAAAGAATTTTATGTAACTTTTGAAGGTTGTTAACAAATATCCTTCTTAAATAGTAGTGGCTGGCACTAACAGGCCACTTTTTATTTTGAATTTTACTATAAACAACCTTTTAAACCACGCACACCTGAACAGGACAGATGTGCTGATGTGGTCAAAAACAGCGCAACCAATTTTGCCCCACTTTTGTTTCGATGCAGATATAAGTAAAAAGGCCCTTTATTTTGTATACCGGCTCAATACCAAAAAAATATGAATAGAATTCTCTTGATCTCAGCCATACTGGTACTCTTTTCGGCGTGTGGCTCGAACGAAAGCAAAGCGCCGGACAACGGCGCCGTATCCAAACCTGCCCAACCGGCCACCAGTCCCGGTGCGGCCCGTCGAAACATCGTATTTTTTGGAAACAGCCTGACGGCGGCTTATCAGCTCTCGCCCGAACAGGGTTTCCCGGCGCTGATTCAGCGAAAAATTGATTCCCTCGGACTTCCATACCGCTGCATCGATGCCGGATTAAGCGGCGAAACCACTGCCGACGGGAAAAACCGCATCGACTGGGTATTGAAGCAACCCGTTGATATTTTTGTGCTCGAACTCGGCGGGAATGACGCGCTGCGGGGCCTCCCGGTAAATGCTTCGCGCGAAAACCTGCAGGCTATCATCAGCAAGGTAAAAGCCAGGTACCCCGACTGCAAAATGGTGCTGGCAGGCATGCTGGCGCCGCCCAACCTGGGCGCTACCTATACCAAAGCATTCCAGCAGATGTACCCCGAACTGGCAAAAAACAATAAATCAGCGCTGATTCCTTTTTTACTCGAAGGAGTGGGTGGCATTGCGTCTCTGAACCTGGAAGACGGCATTCACCCGAATGTAGAGGGGCAAAAAATCGTTGCAGAGAATGTGTGGAAGGCGCTGAAACCGCTGTTGTAAGTAGTTATCCGTTATTAGTTATTGGTTATCAGTGTTGATAATCAAGCATCTGCAAAGAATTTAATCTAAGCCATTTTGCCTGGTATAGTTAGTTAGCTCTGTAGAAGTTTAAATGTATGCTAACTACGCCTTAGCAAATTCTTTTGATATTTCCTGCGTTATCCCTTCCTCATCTGAATGAAACAACGCATTCACGCAAACCTTACTTATGAATTTATCCCAGATCCTCCCGGCCATTAAGCAATTAATCGGGGAGGGTAATGTCGAACTCGCCCTTGTAAAACTGATAGAATTGCTGGAAAGCGACCTGCGGTATGCAGAGCTCGCGCAGATAACGCGTGTCAACCAGGCCGATTTCTATCAAAATAAAGCTGCTTCGCTCAAGGGTACCATTGGACTGGACGATGCGCGTCTGGCCATCAATCAAGTGACAGACAATGTGTTACAGGTCATCAACCGACTTGAAAACGGCCACTTTTCGGCTCCCGACCAGGAAGAAAAACCGACCCGTTCGCAAGCATGGCGATATTATACTGCCGGGGGGATTGTCGCGCTGGCTGTGGGCATATTGATCTGGCAACTGTTGTCTAAGGACGATTGCCCCACGTACGGCGACACCTATAAATGGAAAGTGATGGTGCTGCCTTTCAGGCAAACCGGCGAAAAAATCATCCAGCCGGAGTTGGATATTTCAGACGGTCTGAATACACTGATCCGACAAACGCCAAGCATGAAAACGCAGATCATCTCGGACATTCACGAGGGGTACAAAATTGATGAGAACTACCCGAACCCGGCTGAAGCCGCCGATATCGCCCGCAATTGCGGTGCGCAGATGATTATTTGGGGAAAAATCAACAGCACCGGCGAGAAGAATTACAAATTAGACGTGTTTTACAAATTACTGGATGCCGGGGGTGTGCAACTCTCGGGGGACACCACGCTGAACTACCTGTTGCAAATCAAGGAAGATGGCCAGGTTAAATTAGTGGAAGATGTAAACGCTATCGTGCGCCTGCTCTACGTGGTGCTGGCCAACCAGACGAGAATGCCCATTGCCGCCAATTTTTTGAAAGACGGCAGCGCTACTAAAATTGACTCATTGAGCCAAGGCGCCCCGGCGGACACCGCCATGGCATTGGCTATGGCCGACAACCTGGTGCAAAACGGCAAAAAAAAGGAAGCCCTCGACGTGTACAATTCTTTGCTGGAAAGTTACCCAAACAACCCCGAAGCACGGCAGAAACGCGGCGCACTGTTATTTGAAAATGGCGAATATGCCGCTGCCGCGCGCGACCTGGATGTGGCCGCCCCGCAAGCCGATAAAGCCAGCCCCGACATTTTAAAAGTCAGGATAGAAGCGGCCCTGAAAAGCGGACAACCCGATAAAGCCGGCGATGACCTGAAACACATCAAAAGCAAATCTTCCGGTGATGGTACCTGGATCAGGGATAAACGCTTGGAAGTGAAAGACAGCCTGCTGGTTTTTCAGGCCATGCGCGATAAAAAAGAAAAAACGGCCAACACACAGCCCCAAAGCACCAAGGCACAGATAGAGGCCGGACGAGCCAATATCGCAGTGGGCGACAGCGACCGGGCCATCAAAAGCGCAAACAAGGCCCTGAAAATCAATCCCAAAAATATGGAGGCCTACGAGATCAAAATCGTAGCCAACGCCCATAAAGGCGATACCGCGCAGGTGCGAAAAGAAATCGAGCAGGCGCGCCGGGAAGGTGTGAATGTCAAAGGTATTATCAATCAATTGCCCCCGACACTCAAGTTGCTGATAGAGGAACCGAAAAAAACAAGACAGTAAAAAGAATTCGTTTGTGTAAATTGGGGAAAAGATATTTAAACGGACATATTCGAGTTCACATAACATCCCCCGTTGGTTTTCGGTCGCCGGCGGGGGATTTTTTTGTGTGACGAGCGTCCTTTTTGTGGTTATTGGTGCGATCGTGGGTGGATGGCAGAAGAAATTTACAGATGTTTGTTGTGTAAACGATTGCCGCGCTTGGTATACTCACTGAAACAAAGCCCCCATATCGAGCGAATCGTTCACCAATTGTTGGGAATATTCATTGGTCTTCAGTCCGAAAGTGGTCAGTATAGTGAGGAAAAGCGTCTTGTTTGTGCCCGTTTCTGCCCGGAAAGCAGACAGTTTGTTGCGCAAGTTTTCAGCATAAGCCTTGGTAATGGTAAAGGGGGCAATCGAAAACTTGATTTCGCAAATATTGATAACCCGGTCGTTGCGGTCTATGAGCAAATCAATCTGCGCGCCCTGCTCGCTGTCGCGGCTTCTCCAAGTTGAAATTTCGGCATAGACGCCGCTGATACCCAGTTGCTTTTTAATCGCATCCACATGGTAGCGGCACAAATATTCAAAGGCATAGCCGCTCCATGCACGCCATTTTGGGCTGTTGAGTTGGGCAAGCCACGCACCCTGCCCTTCCGCTTTCGAATCTTTGACAAACGTCAGGTAAAACAACGAAAACGGGTCAGTCAATTGGTATAGCACTTCTCTTTTTGTTTTTCCGAAAGGGAAATACCGCCGGATGAACCCGGACTGTTCCAATTCATCCAAAATTCCCGAAGCAGTGCCGCCGTCGGGCAAACCCGTTATCGCCAACAACTCTTTGCGAATCAAGCCTTTAGATTTTTGAACCAATGCCTCGACAACGGCCGTATGCCGGTCGTATCGGTTGAACAATGAGCGGTACAAATTGCCATATTCCACGTTCAAAACACCGCCTGGTGTAAAAAACATCCGGTCAATGTTTTGAGCAACACTCCGATTGACCTGCACATTTTCCAGGTAATACGGAATACCGCCCATGGTCATGTAGAGTTCCAACAATTGGTAGCGGTCATAAACGGCGCCTTTGGACCTCAGAAATTCCTCCGTTTCGGCCAGGGTAAATGGCTGTAGCAAAATGCGCTCGGTGATTCGGTTGTGCAGCCCGCCCCGGTTATGGATGAGTTCGTTGAGCATCCAGGACGCCGCAGAGCCGCAACCGACCAACACCACATCGCTGCGCAGCGAGGCCCAACTGTTCCAGAAATGCTCGAGTGCTTGCAGAAAATCAGAGCCGTAACTATCGAACCATGGCATTTCGTCAAAAAAAACGACTTTCCGTTTGTGCTTGCTTTCGGATGCCAGTCGTATGACCAATTGAAAAGCCTCGAACCAAGTAGCAGGAACGCCTCCGGCTGTCAGATCGGGCGCAGCAGCCATCAATGCGACATGGAAGTTCAGCAGCTGCTGGCCGAGGGTAGCGTTCGCCAGAGCAGTCATCCGAAAAGTGAAATGTTCGCCAAACCTTTGGTTAACCAGAAAGGTTTTGCCGACTCTTCGCCTACCGTACAGGATGATAAATTCGGATTTGTTGCCAGTGTACACCCTGTCCAAAATTTCCAACTCTTTTTTCCTGCCGATAATGTTTTGCGTATTTGCCATGTCTGTAAAATAATTAAATTCAGCGCGAATATAGCAATTAAATATATTTACCGCTAAATTTAAAATATAATTCAGCGGCAAGTTTGTTTAATGATCAATTTGTCGCTGAATTTCAAATTGGCAAATTAGGGCCAATAAGCCCGCGTTTGGGACGCATTATACAGAATTCCCGCCACGCCTGGTATTTCCTCGTTTGCTCAGACATTGCTCTGGGCAAGCGGCGTTTTTTTTGCCCGCTCCTGCCGCAGCCTATTCCCCTTTCCTTGCCGAGCAACTCCTGAAAGCGGGATGCCAACGTTTTTTACATTACCCGCGTAAATCGCACAAGAACGCCTTACTTTTCACCCGAAAAGCAACGACCCCCGTGATACGCCTTATTTTGCCCAGGCTTCTGTGCCTCCTGTTCCCCTGCTCGCTATGGGCGCAAGGCAACCTTTCCGTTGACCACATCGGGGTAGCGCAAGGCTTGTCGCAGGGTTACGTCACCTGCATGGTGCAAGACCGCGAGGGTTTCGTGTGGGCCGGCACGGTCAACGGTCTCAACCGCTTCGACGGGCGCGGGTTCCGGTTTTTCAAAAACGATCCTTTCGATTCGCTCACGCTGCCCAACTTCCCCATTTCGGCGATATGCGACACCGCTGATTTTCTGCTCATCGGCACCTACGGCGGCGGGCTGAGCATTTTCCACAAAAAAACGGAGCGCGTTTTTCAAGTACCCTTCCAGCCGCCTAATTTGTCGTCCGAAAAGGAACTGGATGTTTTCAGCCCGGGCAGCGTGGGCAAGATTCCGGGCGGCATCGTCATCAATATTTTTTTTGACAAAAACGGCTCGCTCTGGATGGTGGCCGGTGAAAGGATAAATACTTTTTGTTGGGTGTGCCGGATGGATTTCCCCGAAGGTTTTTGGGGAAACCTGCCCAATGACCCCGCTCTCGCGCAGCGATTGGTGTGTCGGCAATGGAAAATGGAGTACCCGACCACGAGGGCCGAACATTGGGAATACTCAGACCTTTTGGTTGCCTCTGGGCAAAAAGATGCCGTCGTTTTGAATCACGGCACTGGGACACTGCTGTTCAACGCCGCCAGCCAATCATGGAAAGACTTCCCGATGCCCGCAGCATTGGCGGGAAGAACCGTCCACAGCGTTTTTTCAAACAAGGTAGCGGGCAGTTTTTGGTACACCGCCAACGGCGAGACTTGGTACTTCGACGGGGCGCAGCATTGGGAGAAAATCAATTCCCCCAACGGATTCGTGCTTGCTTTTGACCAAAATTTTGTCTGGACGCGCACTCAAAACACCGTTGAGATTTTTGAATTAAAATCAACGTCGGATGGGTTTGAAACCCTTCCGGCGTTTCAAACGGATTTTTCAAAACCGCGCTGGACTGTCGGAACGCAAGACGTGCGGCACGTTTTCTTCACCGACCCAAGCGGCAATTTTTGGTGGGCAGAGGGCACGGAGGGCATCTTGAAATTCAGCCCCCGGAGCAACCGTTTTCGGCATTTTTTGCCGGGTGAATACATCGGAGTGCCGTTGTGCGAAACATCCGAAGGGCTTGTTTTTTGGAAGGCAGAGCCTGATGGCTTGCATTTTTGGGACAAAAAAACGAGGAAGAAAGTCACCGTCGGCAGGGCGGCGGACTTCCGGGACTTGGCCAACGGGGTGGTCGCGCCAGTCGAGGCCGGTTTCGTCTGGTCGCTTTTCGGAAAGAGCGAGGGCGGGGATGTTATTTTGGTAAAAACCCAGCTTCAAACCGGAATTTCCCGACGGTTTTACCTGCCGCTTGTCCTCCACCAGAAAAGTTTGCTCGCTTCAGAGGCCAATGGGGTGCTTTGGTTTATGGCCGACGGGCATTGGGTACGTTTCGATACATGGACCGAAACCTGGAAAAGTTTTCGTATCCCGTACCCGGACCTGAAAAAACTACCCGCTTTTGGGATAACAAAAACCCCCGACGGCTCGTATTGGATGGCGACCGAAAAAGGGCTGCTGCACGCTACACCGTCCGTCGATACCTTTCAATTTGAAGTTTTCAGCAACAAACCCGCCGACCGCAACAGCCTTAACAACAACTACATCGCCTGTCTGGCCAACGACGCGCGAGAACCCTTCGTGCTTTGGTTAGGCACCAAAGGCGGCGGGCTGAACCGTTTTGACATAAAAAGCAAACGCTTCCAGCACTTCACCACACGAGAGGGAATGCCCGATGATGTTATTTACGGCATCCAGCCCGATGCAAAAGGCAATCTCTGGCTAAGCTCCAATCGCGGCCTCATCCGATTCAATCCGGCCACTCAGGAGATCAAAAACTACCTGAAAGTGGATGGTTTGCAGGATTTTGAGTTCAACACCTTCGCTTCCGGTGTTTGCCCGAACGGCGATTTGATGTTCGGTGGAGTGAACGGGCTGAACATTTTCAACCCCGACGAGATCAGCGACAACCCCGTAAAACCGCGTGTGCGGCTCACGGCGTTGAAACTGAACAACCTGCTGATGAACGTCGTCGGGGTTTCAAACCCCGACGACGTTCCCGGCATTCCTTGCGACATCGGTTTTCTGGAGCACCTCAGCGTTCCCTATTCCAAAAACAACATCACCCTCGAATTTGCGGCCCTCGAATTCACCGCGCCGAGCAAGAACCGGTTTCGCTTTTATTTGGAGGGTGCCGAGAAGCCCTGGGCGCACGAGACGGGCGAAAATTTTGCCGCCTACCTGAATCTGCAACCCGGCGATTATGTTTTCAAAGTCATCGGCTCCAACAACGACGGCGTATGGGGCGAAATGCCTACCACCCTGAAAATCAGTGTATTGCCGCCTTGGTACGGGAGCACC
>JAYSZC010000653.1:0-1463 GCA_043738235.1 Lewinellaceae bacterium
GAATAGATGCCGGCAGCCTTCAAGGCGGTCATGGAACCTACCATGAAAATATCCACTTTTGAGGCCAGTTGCAGGGCAAAACCGCCGACGGCGCCAAACAGGATAAACTGTAGCAACTCGCGCCGCAAAGCGGGCGTTAAAAAACCGGGCTGGGGTTTCCAGTGCCATTCCCGCAACCAGCGCAGGTAAAGAATCAAACAAGTGAGCACCAGCGCGGCATGCGCCAGAAGTCCCCATAAAGCCGTTTCGAGGTAAATCCATTGCTGCCAAACAGCAATCAGAAGCGTAGGAACAATAATTTTTTGAGAAAAATCAAGCAATAATGAGGGTACAACAATGCGCTTGAAATTGGAAGAATACACACCCAGTACCACACCGGTCACATAAAAAAAAGCAAGGGGCAGCGCCATCCAGAAATAACTCGGCAGCAAAGCGCTGCTGGAACCTGCCCGGTACTGCATAAACCCGATAATATCGGCCCAGAAAAAACGGATAATTAAGCCGCAAACCGAAAATCCGATGCAACAAAGTCCGATCAGTACAACGACGAACCCGTGGTGTCCGGTTGATTTATCCTGAAAACGGGGAAAAAAACGAATGGCTACCGTATTGGCTCCAAAAGTCAGGAGCGGAAGACCGATCATGCCGACGGAAAGCAGTACCTGTACCAGGCCATAGGCTTCCAGGGCGTGCGGATAAACGAACAGCGTACTAAACGCGCCGATCATTAACCCCACAAGGTTAACAAAGGAGTACTTGATTGTTTGCCGCCGGATAACGCCCATTACTATTCCGTGACCACCAGTCTTTTCAACAGCAAGCCTTTTTCATTTTGTAGAGAAATGATGTAGACGCCGGCCTGCAATGGATTGGTTTCGATGTCGAGTTTATTTTCGCCGGGATAGATGCGCAATTCCTGTTGCACACAAATGCGGCCGGAGGCATCGGTGATATGCAGTTTGGCATTCATCGTTTCATCCGAAGTAACATTTAGGACTGCCGACATACCGGCAACGACCGGATTGGGCGACAGATCGGCTATTACCACGCGCTCCAGTTCATTGGTGGCGGAGATATTGCGGGTTTTTAAAATACCCACCTGCAGGTTATCATTCGGGTTGCAAACATCCCACTCATTGTAGGCGCGCACCCGCCAGTACAAAGTGCGGTTGTTTGGAATGTTCTGAGCGACGGTTACACTCGTTTCATTGTAAACGGTTTTATAAAAAAAGCGAAGTTGCTCGCTAAAACTCGGGTATAAACAAATTTCGACCGCATAAATCGTCGCATTCGGCACTGCGTTCCAGACCAACTCGAAGTTGTTGTATTGTACGATATGCGAGTCAATCGGGCTGACCAATTGTACCTGAAGATCGTCGTCAACGCCCGCCTCCAAATCTGTTACCTGCACGTAACTGGCATGTTGGGTTTCTAAATTAGCGCGCATGGCATCTATTTGTTCC
>JAYSZC010000654.1:0-3554 GCA_043738235.1 Lewinellaceae bacterium
AAAAAAAACTGCATCACCATCAGTGCATCGATCCGGAATTTCTGCCAGCGCCTCTCATAGGGGCAGTTGCGGATAAAACGCAGCCGGCAGGCGCTGCAAACTAAACTCAACATCAAGGCGCCCATTGCCCAAAGACCGTAAATTTTACATAAATAATTCAGCATACATACGAGTCCCGCGACGATCAGGGCTGTATCGATCCATCTAAAAGTATAGGCAAAAGTCGAAAATCCAGCCTTTAACGCCACGCTAACAAACTTTAAATTATATTTTTAGGTGTTTTTCGTGTTTATCATTGTCTGTGAGACGTATGTATACCATAACAAGTCTTGTCTTAAATTGATAGAACCATGAAACGCATTTTATTTTTCTCTTTGTTACTGACGCTTGGGTTTGCCCAGAGCGCATCTGCCCAGTATTTCGGGCGCAACAAACCCCGTTACCAGCAGCTCGATTTTAAAGTGCTGGAAACGCCACATTTTCTCATTTACGAATACCTGAACAGCCCCGACAGGCGACAGCAACTGGCAGAATCTGCCGAACTCTGGTACGCCATGCACCAGGCTGTGCTGCGCGACACTTTTCGGGAAAAGAACCCGCTGGTGATCTACAACGATCATTCCGGGTTTCAGCAAACCAACACCATTCAGGGCGACATCAGCGTCGGCACCGGCGGTGTGACGGAAGGGCTTCGCAACCGCGTTATTTTCCCCATCGCCATGACCAACCAGCAAACCCACCATGTGCTGGGCCACGAACTGGTGCACGCTTTTCAGTACCACATGGTGCTGCAAGGCGACTCGACCAATATGCAGGATATGGCGAACCTGCCGCTCTGGATGGTCGAAGGCCTGGCTGAATACCTCTCGATTGGCCGCATCGACGCCCACACTTCGCTCTGGATGCGCGATGCCGTGCTGAACGACGACCTGCCGCGCATCAAGGACCTCGACAATTTTAAATACTTTCCCTACCGCTGGGGACAATCGTTCTGGGCGTATGTGACGGGCGTATACGGCGACGGGGCGGTTCAGCCGCTTTTTATGAATACGGCCAAATACGGCCTGAAAGCAGCCGTTCCGATGACACTGGGTACAACGGTCGATTCGCTTTCTGAAGCCTGGCGCGGAACGCTCAAAAACAACTATGGACGCTGGGTGACAAAAGGTAAAAAAGAAAATTTGCCGGGAAAAACCTTGCTCGACGACGACAATGCTGGCGATATGAATATCGGTCCGGTGCTGAGTCCGAACGGGAAGTATGTTATTTTCCTGTCCGAAAAGAACCTGTTTACCACCGACTTGTTCCTGGCTGATGCCAAATCGGGAAAAATCCTGAAAAAAGTAGCCAGCACGTCCAGCGACAGCCATATCGACCAGTTGAACGCCATCGAAAGTTCGGGCACCTGGTCGCCCGACAGCAAACGCTTCGCCTTCGATGCTTACGAGAAAGGCCGGAGCATTTTGATCGTAAAAGACGCGCTGCGTGGTAAAACCGAGGAAAAAATCCGCATTCCCGGCGTCCCGGCATTCAGCAACCCGGCCTGGAGTCCCGACGGCAAAACCATCGTAGTGAGCGGTTTGGTAAACGGCCAGACAGACCTGTACGCTTACAATTTGAAATCGAAAAAAGTACAGCGCCTGACCAACAGCCGCGCATCTGAAATACTGGCCACCTGGAGCAATGACGGCAAATACATCGCCTATTCGACGGATGCGCTAAGCCTGCAACGCGGCCGCAGCAACGGCGTGTGGAACATGAACCTGGCGCTGCTGGATGTAGCAACCAACACGGAAGAACATATTGACGTTTTCCCCGGCGCCGACAACCTGAATCCGCAGTTCGACAAAGCGGGCAACCTGTTTTTCCTGAGCAATCGCGACGGTTTCCGGAATTTGTACAAATATGACGCAGTTAGCAAAAAGGTGTTTCAACTGACGCAATTACAAACAGGTATCACCGGCATCACACCCTATGCGCCGGCTATTACCGTTGCCGAAGACCGCGACCGCATTCTGTACACCCACTACAACAAAGGTACCTATGTGATTCACCAGGCCAAAGAGGCGGATTTTACAGCCGTGGAAGTGAATCCGCTGTCGGTAGATATGACGCCCGCCGCATTGCCGCCTTTCTTCCCGGCACAGCGCGATATTGTTAATACGAACCTGCGGCTGATGGATGAAAATATGAAAGCACTGGCAGGTACGGCAACCAATGAGCAGAAGTACAAACCCAAATTCAAACTTGATTATATTGGGGGTAGCACGGGGGTCGGCGTCAATACCGGCAACACCAGTTTCGGTACCACGGCAGGACTGGCCGGCGGGGTAGACATGTTGTTCGGCGATGTGCTCGGCAACAATCAAGTGTATGTCGGAATGGCTTTGAATGGAGAAATAGCCGACGCTGCCGGTCAGGTTTCCTATATCAACAATAAAAAACGCATCGGCTGGGGTGTCAACGCTTCCCATATTCCGTATAGTTCGCTGGCATACAACACGTTACAGTTTGTCGAACTGGAGGTAGGCGGCGTTTCCCAGACTTATCTGGAAGAAGCCATCGGGATCAACCGTCTGTTCCTGGATCGTGTGGGCGGGGTGGCGTTTTACCCCTTTTCCACTACCAAACGCGTAGAGGTTGGCGGCGCCCTGGAATTTTACAATTCTCGTACCACGCGTTATGCCACCTATTACGATGCCAACGGTTTCGCAAGGTTGACTGAACGCACAAAGGAACCGAAACAACCGGGACTGGCGCTGCAAAATATAAGCGCCGCCCTGGTGGGCGATAATTCGTATTTCGGTCTGACGGCGCCTTTGCAGGGCTGGCGCTATCGCCTCGGCGTGGAACAGTATTTCGGCGATTTCAACTTTTCCACCCTCTTGCTCGATGGCCGCCGGTACTTCTACGCCAAACCGGTCACTTTCGCTGTGCGGGGTATGGCTTACGGGCGTTTTGGCGGCAATTCCGCCGATTTGTTTCCGCTGTTTGTCGGCCAGGCCAATTTTATGCGGGGTTATACCCGGCAGGTGCTGACAGAGGATGCGCCCGAACTGATCGATCAGGTGTTCGGAAGTAAAATTGCGGTGGGTAACTTTGAAGTGCGGCTGCCGTTCACCGGCCCCCGCAAGCTGTCGCTCATCAAATCCGGTTTTCTCATCACCGACCTGAACCTGTTTTTTGATGCAGGTTTGAGTTTTTATGAGCGCTCGGATTTTGGCAAGAAAGATCCCGATCCACTCGACGGACGAGACCATATTGCGCGCAAACCGGTATTCTCCACCGGCGTATCGCTGCGGGTCAATCTGTTCAATTACATCGTTCTGGAGCCTTATTTCGCCCTGCCGCTTTCTGTGTCGAAGGAGAACAGGCGCTGGGCGTTCGGGTTGAATTTTGTGCCGGGTTGGTAAATAGAAGTGAGATGGTGAGAGGGTGAGAAGTGAGAGCGTGAGGGCATCCCGCTTGGCAGAGTTTATGGTTTTAAGATGAGTATTTCAGGCCTGCAATCGTGAGTCGTGAGTCGTGAGTGACATCCCCTTAGAAGAATTATT
>JAYSZC010000655.1:0-3553 GCA_043738235.1 Lewinellaceae bacterium
GATTTCTACTTTTTTTCCCAATTCCCGCCTGCATCGAACGGCCTTGTCATTTGCCCTGACAATCTGGATCGGTGCTTTTTCGACCCTCCATGCACAAACTATTTTTGCGCTTTCCGGCAACAATCTGATCTCCTTTAATGCCCTGACTCCGGCATTGGTATTGTCAAGTACAAGCATTTCGGGTTTAGAGGCCAATTACATTATCGCAGGTATGGACTTCCGGCCTGCCACAGGAGAATTATATATTTTAGGATATCGTCAAACAACCGGCGAAGCGCGATTATATACCCTGAATACCAGCACAGCCGTCGCGACGGCCATTGGCGCCGGTCCCATCACGCTGGCTTCGGATATGGTGAAGGTCGGTTTTGACTTTAACCCTACCGTGGATCGCATTCGTGTGACTGGCAGCAACAACGTCAATTATCGCCTGCATCCGGTCACCGGCGCGCTCGTAGCCACAGATGGCAATCTGGCCTTTGCGGTAACGGATGTCAATGCCGGCCAGAACCCCTCCATTGGCGCGGTGGCGTATACGAATAGTTATATCGGCGCTACCAGCACCACCTTGTTCAATTTTGACGATTCGCTCGGGGTGCTGACTACCCAGATTCCGCCCAACAATGGCACCCTGAATACCGTGGGCGCTGTGGGCATCCTTTTGAACCCGAACAACGAGACGTCGGACATTGATATTTCTATCAATCCCGTCACCGGCCAGAATGTAGCGTATCTGGTAGCCGGCGATAACGTCAGTTTATCAGATCAACTGTATACGGTCAATCTTACGACCGGTCTGGCTACGCTCGTAGGGCCTATTGGCGTAGGACTCGAAGTAGACGACATCGCCGTACTGATCGAACGCGCCGTGCCCGAAGAAGTGACCGGACAACTGGTGTACGCCCTGACGGCAAACAACAACCTGATTTCGTTCGATTCCGAATTGCCGGGTGTGGTGCGCGACCTTGTCACCGTAAGCGGCGTCGCGATGGGACAGGTATTGGTTGGAATGGATTTCCGCCCTGCCACAGGCGAGTTGTTTGCTTTGGGTTACAACAACGCTACCGGCGAAGCGCGTCTGTACACGATTGCAACGGCAACGGGTGTTGCTACTGCCATTGGCGCAGCCGCCATTACCCTGGAAGCCGGTATGGGCAAAATCAGTTTTGATTTCAATCCGACCGTCGACCGTATTCGCGTAACAGGCAGCAACAATGCCAACTACCGCCTCAATCCCATTACAGGTGGCATCGCCGCCACGGATACCGATTTGGCCTTTGCCGCCGGTGATGTAAATGCGGCAGCCAATCCTTCCGTTGGAGCGGTCGCATACACCAACAGTTATATCGGTGCTACTTCGACCGTTTTATACAACTACGAAGATTCTCTGAACGTACTGACAACTCAAATTCCACCCAACAATGGTACGCTGAATACCATCGGCAGCAGCGGACTGACCTTGAATTTACTGGATCCTTCTGCCGATCTGGACATCTTTTTTGACGCGGAAAGCAGCAGCAACCTGGCTTTTTTGTCCATCAACACAGGCGCTTTACTGTCCGATAATTTTTACAGCCTCAACCTGACTGACGGCAGCGCAACGTTGATCGGCAAAATCGGCCTGGGCATTGCCATTAATGACATCGCCGTGCTCATCGACCGCGCCGTGCCGGAAGAAGTGACCGGACAACTGGTGTATGCCCTGACGGCAAACAACAACCTGATTTCGTTCGACTCCGAATTGCCGGAAGTGATCCGCGACCTGGTTACCGTTACAGGGGTTACAGCAGGCCAGAATCTGGTGGGTACGGATTTCCGCCCTGCTACGGGCGAATTGTTCGGACTTGGTTACAACGCCACCAACGGAGAGGCACGCCTGTACAACATAGATCGTATTTCGGGTGTGGCTACGGCCATTGGCGCTGCCCCTGTTACACTTGCTTTGGGCGCCGGCGACATTGGTTTTGATTTTAACCCCACCGTCGACCGCATTCGGGTTGTGGGCGCCAACAACGCCAACTACCGCTTGCATCCCGTAACCGGCGCGATAGCCGCCACAGATATGAACCTGGCTTTTGCTCCCGGAGATGTCAACGCAGGGGTCAATCCTGCCGTGGGCGCTGTGGCCTATACCAATAGTTTCAACGGGGCCACGACGACCACCTTGTACAATTACGACGATTCCCTGAATGTGCTGACCACCCAGGTTCCTCCCAACAACGGGTTGCTGAATACACTCGGTAGCACAGGCATTGTAGTTAATCCGGCGGATCCCAGCGTGGATTTCGATATTTACTACAATTTTGAAACGGGCACGAATGACGCTTACCTGTCCGCTAATACAGGCGCCTCTTCCAGCGATCATTTTTATACGATGGATCTGGCATCAGGCAGTACCAACCTGGTTGGAAAAATAGGCAATGGTATTGCCGTACGCGACATCGCCATACTCATTGACTCCGTATTGATTGTCGGCATCAATGATCCGTTGATCAACTCGCAGTACATAGGAGTATTCCCCAATCCTGCGCCGCAACAGGCTGTATTCTCTTTTGAATTAAATCAGTCAGCGGACATCCGAATGCAAGTAACCGACCTGAGTGGTCGCCGCATCGCAACAGTGCTCGATCGCTCTATGCTCGCCGGTACCCACCAGGTGGAATGGAATGTGGCTGCACAGGCTGAGGGCATGTATTTTGTCCAAATGTTTATAGATCAATCATTGCGCGGAACGGCAAAAGTGCTCATTCAGCGCGGTAAGTAAAACGCTTTAAAACCGGGCATTTCAGGCCCTGCTTTTGCAGATAAGGCCGGAAATATCCAGCGTATCCGTAACAGCTAAAGGCTGAAAGGGAATTTGTTTTGTGAAATGAACAGTCCGTCGGGTGAATCAGTCACCTGGCGGTCTGTTTTTTTAAGTAAGTGTGCAAAACTGTAAAGGGCAAAAAGCAATGTAAATCAATGAGTTAAATTGCTTTTTGCCCTTTGCTTTTTTGCCCTTTTACTTATCACGCCACCATCGCATTCATCAGTTCCTCAATTTCCTCCGTTTCAATCGGGATGTTTTTGAACAAGTCCACCGGGCCGTTATCGGTAATCAGGATGTCATTTTCGAGGCGGATGCCCAGGTTTTCCTCCGGAATATAAATACCCGGCTCGCAGGTGAACAGGTTGCCGGCGCGGAAGGGATCGTAGCGGTACATGATGTCGTGTACATCGAGGCCCAGGTGGTGGCTGGTGCCGTGCATAAAATACTTTTTATAGGCGGGCCAGTTTTTGTCCTGCTTTTCAATGTCGTCGCGGCTGATCAGTCCGAGGCCGAGCAGTTCGCTTTCCATAATTTTACCCACTTCCTTGTGATATTCTTCCAGGGTAGTTCCCGGCACCAGCATGGCGCGGGCTTCTTTGAATACATGCAGCACGGCATTGTACACGGCGCGCTGGCGGTCGGTAAAAGTGCCGCTTACCGGGATAGAACGGGTGAGGTCGGCGTTGTAATTGGCATATTCAGCGCCGAAGTCCATCAGCAGCACTTCGCCGCTCTGGCATTGCT
>JAYSZC010000656.1:0-1458 GCA_043738235.1 Lewinellaceae bacterium
CCATTTCCTTCAAAATAAACGAAATCGCGCTCGGTGGCTGTCAGCGCCGAAGGCCCGTCGAAAGTGATATTATCGTACGCAAGTGTCTGATTATCATATCGTAGCGGGGCAGTAACACCTACTTTAAATTGTCGCGGCATATCGGGCGTCACCGGAAAAACCCGCACCCGCACCTGGTTACCTTCCTGCCAGAATACCACGGCCGGGTCGCGCCGTTCGCGGCCTACGATCGTTGTATATGCCTCTTTTGCCTTCGATCTGGCCGTCAAAATGCCCGGTTCTTCCACACCGTTGATCCACAGCGAAAGCGAAGTAACCACACCGCCTTCGGGCAGGTAAAATGTATAAATGGCTTCTTGTGTATTGGTCATGCCGGAATGGCCGATCGTTGTATGCGCCACAGTCAGCACCTTTTCCGTGTACGACAGGCGATGTCCCGGATCGAGCATGACCTTCGAGTGAACACTGTTGGTGCGCAGGTCGTGGCCCGACCAGAACCGTTCTTCCATGACATTGCGGCTGTCGTACTGCGCGGCGTATATTTTCCGGCATTCATCGGCATTTAATTCGGGCCGGGGCGATACCGCAGCGGCAATTTGCATCAGCGGGTCATTTTCCGCAACGCCAAAATCGGAAAACATAAATTCGCCCATCATGCCATTGGAGCGGGTTGGCATATTGCCCTCCGCTACGGCTTTCAGCAAATGTCCGTACAACCAGTTGCGCTCCAGGCGCTGACTGATAAGTACCCATTTGGGCAATTCCGGTGAAGTCTTCCGGTAATCGCGCGCACTGACCGCCAATTGGCTGCTGACGCGATACCAGGCGACTGCAAAACTCGCCACCACCAGCAAAGGCATGACAACGCCGGCAAAAGCGGCAAACCGAAGCGCAGGCTCCTCCCGCAGCGCATTTCGCAAAATAAGCACCAGGTAAATGGTGAAAACCAGCGGAATCAGGGCGTGGAGCGACAACCCCATAAACCAGAATACAAGCATGCCTATGACCGAAACAGGCAGCAAAACCAGCGCATAATAGGACAACAAAACGGCAGTGGCGCCCAGCGCAAAATACAATACCCAACGGGCCGCGGCGGACATCCGTTCATGCCAGGCAACTGCCACACAGGCTACTCCCGAAATGCCGAGGTACCAGTTCAACCAGGACACGCTGGGTTGGAAAACATCCATTTCCCGGTTCAGCGCAAAACAACTGACCAACCACAACAGCAACAATAACAACATGGACGGAAAATCGGCCCGCCGGGCGCCGAACATCCACCAGCGCAGGCGTTTGTTGATCCAAAGTACGACCATGTACAGCCACACCAGTACGTAATGGATCAAAAAAGAGCCGTCCAAAAAGTTCATGGAAGGAGCGGAGATGCCTGTAACAAATACAATAATTGAAAGCGCCAACATACCCAAACCCGCCATGTACACTTTGCCTTTCAAAGGG
>JAYSZC010000657.1:0-3542 GCA_043738235.1 Lewinellaceae bacterium
GGCTCCCGACGCCCCCTGCCATGATTGCTACGTAGGTATGTGACATGTTTCGTTTTTAGTGTTTAGTGTTTCGTGTTTGGGGGTGCTTCGCCTTTGGCATTTTTATGGTGTTTGGTGTATAGTGTGGATAGTGAAGAGGTGGGATTTGCGACGCAGGAGCAAGTGACATCTCGTAGCGGAGATTTAACTGAAAAACGGCCGTTACGAGATGTCACTTGCTCCTGCGTCGCAAATGACACCTCTCCGCTAAGTCAATAATATTGCTCTTTAGAGTTGGGGGCGTTGCCAAAGCGGAGCACCCCCAAACACGAAACACCATACACGAAACACCATTTTCACCAGGAACGCACCATAGCTGCAATACCGGCTGCCAACCCGAATCCTCCCAGGGCGCCCATAAACATACGGGTAATGATCGGTCCCAGCGGCTGAACGCCCGGACTTTGAACGGCTTTTTCTAATTCCAGGATACGTTCGCGGTACCGGTTGGCCTGTTCAGGGTCTCCCAGGCCGGCAGACAATTGCGCTTTTAAGCTGGTCAGTTCCATAGCCATTTCCATCTGGATCAGCCCCGGGTCGGCCAGATGCAATCCGTAGTAGAACAGCCAGTAACCGAGGTTGATGAGCAGGAAAACACTGAACGGCGTACGTATGATCTCCCTGAAATCGCGGCCAGTACCTTTTTCCGCAACATCTTCCTGTGCGGCGCGGTACATAAAAAACAGGTACATCACCATGCTGCCCCATTGCAACAGCGGACTGAGGAAGTTTTCTTTTTTGGAAAAATAGAGCAATGCAAAATAGAAAACAATTACCACAGCGCCGAGCAGGCCGTATTTCAAAGCGGGATTTTTCATGCAGACATATTGAAATAAAGGGATGAGGGATGAGGATTGAGTGGCAATATCATTCCTCATCCCTCATTCCTCATTCCTCTTTTAACGGGCCGGGAACGACTCGCGTTTCATAAACAAACCGGCAATAAGGCCGATAATACAACCCACTATCGCGCCGCCGAATACTTGTGAAATGGCAATAAATGTCGGGCTGATAAATGCGCCGGCCATACTGATGGCCATTTCAATTTGCTCTTCGCTCATGCCCTGGGCCTCATATTGGGCCATCATGGCATCCCTCATTTGCTCCTCAAAACGCGTGTTGATGACATTCAGGTACAACATCATAAAAACGGCGCCCACTACGCCGGCTACGAGTCCTGTCAGGGTGCCAATGCCCACACAGCGTCCCAGGCCGATAAATCCGCCCAATTGTTCATCGCGGTCGATGCGAATAGCCGCCATCACGGCCCAAATCGCTACTGCGAATCCAACCAGCATATATACCCATTTGATCGCGCCGGTAGTTGGTAGGGAAGGGTCGGTATCGGTAAGATATCCGACCAGGGTAGTCAGGATAGTGACGCCGCCCCAAATAGCGCCATAACGCAGCGCGAGGTGTTTAAAAGGTACTGTTGAAGGGTCTGTTGCAGATGGTCTGTCAAGAACGTCCATTTCGTTTGAGTTTTAATGAAAGATTGATTTCGGGTCGAAAGTAGTTGGAAACTTGTTGCCTCCCACTTTTTTGAACGACTATTTTCATGTTTTTGCCGACCAAATTCGCGCATCGACAGATTATGCCGAACTTTGCCGGGAAATTATGGTTGATAGGTCGCCGGTTTTTTCCTGCGCCCTGCCTTTACTTTTCCTCTTGTCTATGTCTGATACCGCTGCTACTCCTCAGAAATTTAATTTTTCGCTTTTCCGCCGCGTCATGTCGATGGTGAAGCCGTACAAAACGACTTTTTATTTTGTCACCCTGCTGAGTTTGGTGATGGCGCCGATGGCGGTGCTGCGGCCCAAACTCCTGCAAACGATGGTGGACGACTATGTGTTTACCGGCGATTTCAGGGGTATGACACTGCTGGCCTTCATCGTGCTGGGTGTGCTGATACTGGAAGTTATTTTGCGGTATTTTTTTCTATATTACGCCGAATGGCTCGGACAAGCCACGATTCGCGACTTGCGGGTACGGGTTTTTAACCATGTCACCAACCTGAATCTCAATTACTTTGATAAAACGCCCATTGGTCAAAGTACTACCCGTACGATCAGCGATATCGAGGCCATCAATACAATTTTCAGTGAAGGCAGCGTCACGATCCTGGCCGACCTGACCACTATTGTTTTTGTACTGATCGTCATGTTTATGACTTCCGCGAAACTGACTTTGGTGGTGCTGGCTGTTTTTCCGCTCCTGATTTACGGGAGTATGAAATTCAAGGATAGTGTTCGCAAGAGTTATGAAAAAGTACGCAATCATATCTCCACCATGAATTCCTTTTTGCAGGAACGGATCGGCGGTATGCGGATCGTACAGATTTTTAATGCGGAAGAACGCGAGGCGCAAAAATTCCGGCAAATCAACCGCGACTACACCGCCGCCAACTTAAAAGCGATCAACGCTTACGCCATTTTTTTTCCGGTGGTCGACATTATTTCTGCCTTGTCGCTCGGATTGATGGTATGGTACGGCGCCGGGGGCGTACTTTCTGAAGAGGTTTCGATCGGTACGATGGTGGCATTTCCCCTCTATATTACCATGTTGTATCGCCCGATTCGTATGTTGGCCGATAAATTCAATACCCTGCAAATGGGCCTGATTGCTGCCGAACGGGTATTCAAACTATTGGAAAACAACGATATGGTTCAAAATACCGGCACACTCGCCCCGCAGCGCCTGAAAGGCAGCGTTGCGTTTGACAAAGTGTGGTTTTCTTACAGCGGCGATATAGAAAATGACGTAGTGCTGAAAGGCGTTTCCTTTGACATTCCACCCGGGAAAACACTCGCCATTGTCGGTAGTACGGGCAGCGGCAAAACGACGATCATCAGTTTATTGGGCCGTTTTTATGAAATTCAGTCCGGCAGCATCCGCATTGACGGGCACGACCTGCATGCGTACGACGTTTTTGCGTTGCGCCGCCGTATTGCCGTTGTATTGCAGGATGTTTTCCTGTTTTCCGGTACGGTCATGGAAAATATTACCCTGCGCGACCCGGCAATATCGGAAGCGCAGGTGATCGCGGCCGCAAAAATGATAGGGGCACATGCGTTTATCGAAAGACTACCGGGCGGCTATCAATACCAGGTGATGGAACGCGGCGCCACGCTCTCTATGGGACAGCGCCAGTTGATTTCCTTTGTGCGGGCGCTGGTGTTCAACCCGGATATCCTGATCCTGGACGAAGCCACGTCTTCCATCGACCCGGAAACAGAGTCGGTCATACAGTTTGCTATTGAAAAATTGATTGCGCGCAGAACCAGCATCATCATCGCGCATCGCCTGAGTACCATCCGTCATGCCAACAATATTCTGGTACTCGATAAAGGGATCGTCAAAGAATTCGGGCCGCATGAAGCCCTGCTGGAGATTGAGGGCGGGAAATATCGCGAGTTGTACGAAAAGCAGTTTTTAAAAGCGGAAACTTTTTAAGTCCGAAGTCATCAGTGCGAAGTGCGAAGTCCGTAGAGTGCGCCGTTTCA
>JAYSZC010000658.1:0-1455 GCA_043738235.1 Lewinellaceae bacterium
CGCTGAGCCGCTTGCGGTTGCCCTCCCGCGTTTTGACGTCCACCACTGCCGAGATGCGGCCGCCATAGTCGGCGTTGAAGCCGCCCGTCAGCACATCCACGTTGCGGATGAGTTCGGTCTCGAACACAGAGAAAAAACCGATGCTGTGGAATGGGTTGTAAATCGTCATCCCGTCGAGCAGGATACGGTTTTGCACGGGTGAGCCGCCGCGGATATAAAGTTGTCCGCCCTGATCGCCGGTGAACACAACACCCGGCAATACGGTGAGGTACTGCGCGATATCCGATTGACCGCCTACCGAAGGCAGGGAGCGAATTTGTTTGGGCGTCACACTTATTTTAGAAACCTGTACTTCCGTTTTGGCCTGCGTTTTCCGCCCGCTGATGACAATTTCGCCCAGGTTTTGGCCGCTTTCAGTTATGTAAAAACTCTGATAAGCGATTTCACCTTTTTTTACAACAACCGGGGTTTCGTACACATCATATCCCGTCAGGGTAACGCTGATTTGATAGGTGCCGACCGGGATATTCGCGATGGAAAAGAAGCCGTTTATATCGGAGATGGTACCCTGGTTTTGCCCTTCCACCCGAATCGTAGCAAAACCGACAGGCTGGGCTGTTTCTTTATCGTATATATTGCCACGAACTGCGCCGGTGAGCGGTTTTTGGGCAATTAGCAAGAAAGGAAGGGCTGCAATAGCCAAAAGTAGAAGGGAGCGTCGCATGAATTATTTTTTTGACAGCCGCAAAGATAGCAGGCTGCCTGCACTTGAAACGCAATTCAAAAAGATAGTGGCAGACAAAATCGCAAGCAGGCATTTCTTCACGAACTTTGCAGCGCCATGCTGACCATCGAAACAACGGCTGATTTTTTACCGGAAAAGGAATATTGTTTCCATGTATTGTTCCGGGAAATGCTCGGAATAGCGTACCAACTCGTTGTTGGCAATGGAAAGGATTACACGATCCGGTTGCCCAACGGCGGCATATTAACGGTGGAAGATCATTTTTTTCAGGTCGTTTCAGGCGCTAATTATCTGGATAACAAGTACTTGCCACAACAAGCTAACTCGTTTAGATACGGGGAAGAGGATGTGCTCGTACTCTACGGAAGGCCTGCAATTGAAAATCGACTGCAACAGCACAATCCGACGATTCGATGCGGCATCGACGTTTTTGCGGCCACCTTTTTTATGCTGACACGGTGGGAAGAATACGTACTGCCGGATCGGGACGAACACGGAAGATTTCCATCCGGGGCTTCTGCTGCCCGCTGTTTTCACTTTCTGGATCGTCCGGTCGTCAATGAATGGGCCGATCTGCTTTGGAAATTACTCCTTCAACTCGAATGGCTCCATCCGCGCCCCGAACGAACGTTTCGTTTATCCATTTCCTGCGACGTGGATCATCCGAGGTTGTGGTGGTCTGCCGCGGATCGTTTCAAAACGCCGGCGGG
>JAYSZC010000659.1:0-3536 GCA_043738235.1 Lewinellaceae bacterium
ACCCGCGCACGGCGGTAAAGCTTTGGCTTATCAACAAACTAAAGCCATTAGTTATCATTCATTCTTGAGCAAAAAAACGCCCTTTTGAAAAAAAAGTGGCGCGGTATTACTTCTCTCCGTACTTTTGCAGCGTCCCTCGCTCAACAGATAGTCTCTCCACTATCCTCTATCCTTCGCAATAACGAAGTTTATCATTCGTTTTTGCCACAGATTGAGGGTGTTTCGTCATGTTCCTCGCTGAATCATGACTGATGCACTATGCTTTTCGAAACCAAAAATTTTGATTTTTAAAACCATTACTGCTCTATGAACACGACTTCTCGTGCCGGGTGGATATTGGCAGCCTTCCTGTTGGCTGCTAACTGTCTAACTGCTCAAAGCTCTGTGCAAGACGAATTGCAACGCGCTGATAAACAATTCGACCTGTACGCATACAATCTTGCTCTTCGCACCTACGAGCAAGTACTCCAAAAAGACCCCAACAGTGCCCGCGCCCTATCGCGCACCGCCGATTGTTATTTTCAACTGAATCGTCCCGAAGAGGCTCTGCCCTGGTATGAGCGGGCCGCCCAGCAATACAATGTAGAGCCGTTGACTTTCCTCAACTACGGCAAGGCGCTCATGCAAACCGGCGACTACGTGGGTGCAAAAAAATGGTTCCGCGTGTACGGAGAACACAACTCTTCTGCCGCGCAGCAATACATCAATATGTGCGACTACGCCATCGACGTATCCAAAAAAGAAGCGATTTACACCGTTAAAAACGAACCGCTGAACACGGAAGCAGCCGACTATTGCGCTACATTTCTGGGCAGCAAGGTTGTTTACAGTTCTTCCCGTACCGATATTGCCCGAAAAAGTCAGCCAAAAACGAGCAATGACTGGACGGGCAGCGCATACAACCAGCTGTATGTGACGCAGCGCAGTGCAGAAAGCGGTATGTTGCAAAGACCCACTTTCCTGCGCAATGACCTCCAGAATACCTTCAATGAAGGTCCTGTCAGTTTTTCAGCCGATGGCAAAAAAGTGGCATTCTGTCGCAACAACTTCATAGACGGCACCCGTCAGATTGCGGATAAAGGCATCAATATGAGCCTCTATATTGCGGAGGCAGTTGATGGCAACTGGTTGAATATCAAAGCATTTCCTTATAACGGATCGGATTTTGCCACCGGGTTTCCGGCACTTTCCCCCGATGGAAATACGCTCATTTTTGCCTCCAACCAACCGGGCGGAAGCGGCGGCTGGGACATTTATGCGTCCAACTGGACCGGTTCCAACTGGAGCATCCCGCGCAATATCGGCGAGCCGCTGAATACGCCCGGCAATGAAGTAACGCCGTTTTATGATGGCAAAGACCTGTACTTCTCTTCCGACTGGCACCGCGGATTGGGCGGTCTGGATGTGTTCCGCGCCGAACTGGGCCGCGAAACAGTCACCAATGTGTATCACCTCGGCCCCGGCATCAATTCTTCGCGTGATGATTACGGATTTGTATACAACGCCGGCCAGAACATCGGCTATGTGACCAGCACACGCCACGGCGGCCGCGGACACGAAGACATCTGGCAGGTGGTGAAAATAGGCGGCAGCGCACAGGCGCCCGCAACTTATGCAACAAATACTTCCCCTTTCAGCCAATCCAGACCGAATACAAGCGCTCCGGCGCCCCAGGAATACAGCACCACGGTGACGAACTACGGTTCCGGCAGCGGTACTTTATACCTGCTTGTCACAGACAAAATGGGCAATCCCGTGGCCAATGCCGATCTCGATTTTTCTGATTGTAATGCCGGATTCGGACAAACCGACTATGAAGGCAAATACTATTTCAGTGCCCTGAACTGGCCGCTGCGTTGCAATGTAGCGATTAAAAAAGAGGGCTTTACAGATGAACTGGTACTGCTGGAATCTTATGGCAAAGGAAATCTGATGATTGCGATCAGTCCCGATGCCCGGAAAGAATACATCGGTACGGTGCGCGACTCTCGTAGCAGGCTGCAACTCGACGATGTGAGCATTGAAATCAATAAAACGGAAACAGGTCAGGCTATCATTACAAATACGGATTATATCGGGCGGTATTCCTTGTTCCTGACACCATACAGCACCTATGACGTGCTGTATGCGAAGGAAGGATATAAAAGCAGTATCGTCAAACTGCGCGCCGGTGCAGCCGGATCAAGCCTTCCCGACGTGAACCTGGAATCCATCATCGGAACGACAGCCGATCGCCCTGCGGAATACAACAACTCCACTGCGCTGATTTCATCGAGAAAAGTGGATGAAACGGTGTCTAATGGTATTTTCAATGGCTATGCCGTACAAGTAGCCGCTTACCCGGATGAACTGACGGAAGCCAAACTGAAAAAATACGAGGAACTGTCCAAACACGGCAACCTCTACGCCAAGTCGGAAGCAGGCCGGAACAAAGTGCGCCTGGGTATTTTTCCGAATAAATCCGACGCGCAGGATGCTTTGAAAAAAGTGTTGAAAAACCCGAAATTCAAAGGCTCTTTTGTGACGGAAGAATACGACGCCGACCCCGGTTTGGTTTTGAACAACGACGCCAATGCTCTGCGGCCTACAGAATACAGCACGGTTTCAAAAGGAACGCCGTCAGCGTCTGCTATCCGTTATTCTGTACAGTTAGGCTCTTTTGCTGCGGACAGACCGATAGATATCGGCAATTTTTCAAAAGCAGCCAATTTGGGCCATTTGTACACCAAACTGGTAAATGGCATGAACAAAGTGCGGCTCGGCGTTTACCCGACCCATGCCGCAGCCGAACAGGCACAGGCGGAATTGGTTGCCAGGGGTTACCAGGATGCGCTCATCATTACGGAAAAAGCCAATGACGAGTTGCTCCAGGAATTTATGATCGGCAACGCATCGAGCCTGCAACCGGCGCAATACTCCAATGCAGCTGCTAAAAAAGCCAAACTGACCACCGATAATGTGCTGCGTCCAACGGAATATTCTACCGTTACTACCAGTTCAAAATCATACCCTTACTACGTTCGAATTGCGACATTGAGTAACCCCGAGCGTTTTGACAGCAGTCCTTTTGTCGACCTCGGCGGCATCGAACGGCGCAGATCCGAAACAGGCGCCACCATTATTCTGCTGGGTGGGTATGAACGAATAGAGGATGTCGCGTCGGCCCTCAATATCGTTCGTACACGCGGTTTTGAAGAAGCCTACGCAGTGGCCAAAGATGCAAAAGGGAATCTGACGCGGATTAAGTAGTTATCCGTTATTAGTTATTGGTTATCCGTGTTGATAATCAAGCATTTGCAAAGAATTTAGTCCAAAATAATTTTGCGCTTAAGTAAAAGGGTAAAATTGCAAATATGAGTTATCCCGAATTTTTCTTCAGTGAAAAATTCGGGATTTTTTGTTACAGGGATGCTATCGGCCAAAATTTTCACTTTATCAATAATAAAGTGAGCCGCCCGGGCCGTCGTTGTGCGTCCTCGCCAACGACAAACTACCTCCATGCCGGGCAAAATAATGGATCAAATCGCTTAGCATGA
>JAYSZC010000660.1:0-3535 GCA_043738235.1 Lewinellaceae bacterium
TTGGGGAATGGCCCTACCTGCCTGTTTGAATCTGCTTCGGCGGTGGACAAATCGAGCCGGATGTCAGTGATTGCATTTGAGCCGACGCTGGAGTTGATCGGGAAAGACGACCAATTAGATATTCGCCTGCTGCACCCGCGCGGCGCTGTTTTCTACGATTTTATCAAAACGGAATTTGCCGGTTTTGTAGAAAATGAACGCGATGGACGCATGTCGCTGCACATCCCGAAACTGCCTTTTTTCGGTTCGGAAGAAGACCGTCTCGACCGCCAGAATATTGTGCAACCGCTCCGAAGCACATTGGCGCATTTTAAAACGGACGACAAAAACTTCATGGGTTTTTACGGTGCGCTGGCTTACCAGTTTGTGTATCAGTTTGAAGATTTGCAGCACGCTAAAGTGTGCGCGGAGCCTGATTTTCATTTGTTTTTATTCGACAATATTCTGTTATTCAACCATTTAACCCAGGATTTGACTTTGTATGTCACACGGGAAACGGAACTGGCAGCACAGACCGAACTGGATCGTTTAAAACACAGCATATACGACGTAGCGGAAATGCCTGCCTCGAAGCCGGAACCGCTGCACATCGGGAAATTCGTACAAACGCCCGACGACGAGACTTTCAAAAAACAGATCGCGCGGGGCATTCAACTTTGCCACGAAGGCGAGTTGCTGGAAATCGTGCTCAGCCGCAAACTGACGGCCCCCGTATCCGGCAACCTGCTGCCTTTGTATGAGCGATACAAAGCCATCAATCCTTCTCCTTACCGGTTCTATTTTGATTTCGGCGACGAAATGCTGCTGGGAGCCAGCCCCGAATTGATGCTCCGCTACGAAAATGGCCGCGCTACCCTCCGGCCTATTTCGGGCAGCGTGCGCCGATCCGGCGACCCCATCGAAGACCACCACCTGATGATGGAACTGCTGAATTCGCCGAAAGAAAACTCGGAATTGGACATGCTGATCGACCTGGGCCGCAACGACCTGGCGCGCATCTGCAAACCCGGCATCGAGATCGACAACTACCGCATTATTGAAAAATACTCGCATGTGACGCACACTGTCGCGCAGGTCAGCGGCGTACTGGAAGACCGCTACACCGGCTTCGACGCCCTGATCGCCAGCCTCAACGCGGGTACACTCACCGGCGCACCCAAAATTGCCGCTATGGAGTACATCGAACAGATCGAACAACACACCCGCGGCTACTACGGCGGCAGCATCGGCTGGCTGCTGCTCAACGGCGACGTCAATACGGCCATTACGATCCGAACGGCGCATGTGCGCGACGGACTACTCTCGTTCAGTGCGGGGGCCACACTGCTCTATGAGTCCGTGCCGGAAAGCGAGCTGAAAGAAACGCGTATCAAAGCCGGGGCGTTTATGGCGGCGGTTGAGGGGGTGATGAATGATAAATGATGGATGATGAATGATGAATGATGAATGATGAATAAATTCTTAATTTATTGAAAATCAATTTCTTAAAACAATAAAAACAGAATTCACTTCACCTGTCAGGCCCAATATTCATCATTCATCATTTATCATTTATCATTCATCATTTATCATCCATCATTCCTGGAAGTCGCCAGCTCCCACCCCTCCTCAATCGCCCTTTTGGCATCGAGTTCGCCCGCTTCTTTGGCGCCGCCGATCAGATGCACTTTTACACCGGCTTGCATCAAAGGTTCCTGTAATTCGCGCAGCGGATGTTGTCCGGCGCAAATGACAATATTATCTACATCCAGCAACTGCGGCTGACCTTTCAGGGTAATGTGCAGGCCTGCATCGTCGATTTTGACATAATTCACTTCCGACCACATCCGAACGCCGCGGTTCTTAAGTGTGAGCCGGTGCGCCCAGCCGGTGGTTTTGCCCAGGCGGTCGCCGACTTTTCCTTTGGAGCGTTGCAGCATCCACAATTCCCGCGGAACTTGTTCTTTTTTGGGTTGAGTCAGTCCACCCCGGTGCTGATAGGCTGTGTCTATGCCCCATTCCTCTCGATATTCACTGATGCGTTGCTGATCCGTTTCTTCCGCTCCACCTTCGTCTGTCAGGAAAATGGACACATCGAAACCGATGCCGCCTGCGCCGATAACAGCCACTTTTTTGCCGACGGGTTTTCCGTGCAGCAGCACGTCGATATACGACAGCACTTTCGGATGGTCGATGCCATCTATCTGGGGTATACGCGGACGGATGCCCGTTGCCAGCACTACTTTCCGGAATTGTTGTTGTATCAGAAAATCGGCGCTAACACGGGTATTCAGGTGCAGGTGAACCCCGTTTTTCTCGATCATTTTGCTAAAATAGCGCAGTGTTTCGTAAAATTCTTCTTTGCCGGGAATACGTTTGGCCATGTTAAATTGTCCGCCGATTTCTGCAGCGGCGTCGAATAAATGTACTTCGTGGCCGATGGCCGCCAGTTCGGTAGCGGCAGAAAGTCCGGCAGGCCCTGCACCGACGACGGCGATTTTGTGCGGGGCCGTCTGCTCGTTAGGCGGAACGACAATGGTCTCCTTGCAGGCGCGGGGATTGACCAGACAGGAAGCGTCTTTGTGTTTGAACACATGATCGAGGCATGCCTGGTTGCAGGCGATGCAGGTATTGATTTCGTCGGAACGATTTTCCTGGGCCTTCAACATAAAGTGCGGATCGGCCAGAAAGGGTCGCGCCATAGACACCATATCGGCGTAACCTTCGCGCAGGATTTCCTCCGCTTTTTCCGGCGTATTGATGCGGTTAGTGGTGATGAGCGGGATGTGGAGTTGGCCCATCAGCCGTTTGGTCACCCAGGCATACGCGCCGCGCGGCACCATCGTGGCAATGGTCGGGATACGCGCTTCGTGCCATCCGATGCCGGTATTGATGATGCCGGCGCCGGCGGCTTCGATGGCCAAAGCGAGTTGTTCCACCTCTTCCCAGGTAGAGCCTTCTTCTACCAGATCGAGCATGGAAATGCGGAAGATCACGATGAAATCTTTACCCGCCTTTTCCCGTACCTGCCGCATCACTTCCGTCGGGAAACGAATGCGGTTTTCAAACGAGCCGCCCCAGTCGTCGCTGCGTTTGTTGGTACGCGGTGCGATGAACTGATTGATCAGGTACCCTTCGCTGCCCATAATTTCCACGCCGTCGTAGCCTGCTTCTCTTGCCAGCGCGGCGCAGGATGCAAAGTCGCTGATCGTCGCCCTGATTAGGCGCGGACTCATTTCCCAGGGCCGGAAAGGCGAAATATGCGCTTTTAATGGAGAGGGCGCCACCAGGAACGGGTGTACGCCATAACGCCCGGCATGGAGGATTTGCATACAGATTTTGCCGTCTTCCGCATGAACGGCGGAAGTGACGTTGCGGTGTTTGGCCACCTCGCTGCTGCCGGTCAGTTTTGCCCCGAACGGCGCCAGCCAACCCTGCCGGTTGGGTGCGATGCCGCCCGTTACCATCAGTCCGATACCGCCTTTGGCCCGTTCGGCAAAATAGCCGGCCAGGGCTTTCAGGTTGTCTTTGTGCTCTTCCAGCCCCGTATGCATCG
>JAYSZC010000661.1:0-9224 GCA_043738235.1 Lewinellaceae bacterium
TTTTGTTCAGGAATCCCAGCCTTCCCGAAGCGTCTACCATGTTCGGTACGGGCACTTCATTGCTGTAAATCAAATCATTGTGAAACAGAAACGCCTCGCGGTCGGTCTTCATATCGCTGCGCCAGGTATGACCGCCCTGTGCGGTAGCATACAGGCCGTTTTTCAGGGAAAAATGAAGAATCCCGCGCAAAGAAGCCGTTTTGGATTGCAGCCCGATGCTGAATGGCAGGAAATCGGGCACATAATTACTGACAGGAATGGATAAGCCACCCGTGGCAAATGCTTTAAACATGCTCCCCGATTTGAATTCGTGCCCGTATGCCTGGTATTTCAGCCAGACAGACAAGTCCTGAACGCCGCTTTGTCCGTCGAGGTAACTGACATCGCTGGCTGTCCGAATATACGGTACCCCGGCCAGCACATTGAGGCGGTCGCTGATGCCGTAGTTGGTCATGAACATGACTGATTGGGTCGTGATAGTACCAATATTCGCGTTGCTTCGCTTGGTGGGGCCTTCCCAGTATTCATCCCAGGAGGAATGGGAATATTGGAGCATATTGCACCAGTTGCGTTCGGGCATCATAATCCCGTCGTTGGGACTCTGAGCAGTGGCAACAAAAGAGAATGCTGTAATGAATAATAAAAGTAAAAGTGTTGTTCGCATATACAGGAGTTTCCGATAAAAAATTTTGTCGGGCAAATGTATATCTATGGCTAAACACGCAACTTAAAAACGACTTAAAATATCCGTTTTTGACCAATTCGATCAGATTTCCCCGTGCATACGGCGCACCGAATCCATAAGGTTGGATTTTTTGCGGCGGGAGACTTCGATGGAATCGCCGTTTTCCATAATCAGGTAGCCGCCTTCTCCTTTGATATAGGTTTTCATAAAATTCATATTGACAATATGCTTTTTATGCACCCGTACAAAGTTGAGCGAGGTGAGGGTGTCTTCGTATGCTTTGATGGTCCGGCTGGCCGTAATGCGGTCGCCCGATTTCAGCATAAAATGGGTGTAATTGTCTTCGGCTTCGAGCCGGATGATTTCGCTCAGGCGTACAAAGTGAACGCCGTCCATGGCTGAAATGCCGATTTTTTCAAAGGTATTGGGTGTGTTGGGGGCATAGTTTTGTTGCAATACCTCCAGGCGTTCTTTGGTGCCTGCATTTTTCTTCCGAATCCTGCCGGTGGCGCGGATCAGTTCTTCTCTTTCAATGGGTTTTGTGACATAGTCGATAGCGGCAAACTCAAACGCCTGCAACGCGTATTTGTCATAAGCCGTCACGAAGATAATATCGAAAGAGACCTCGTCCAGTTGCGAAAGTGCCTGAAAGACCAGTCCGTCGGGCAGGCTGATGTCTAAAAATGCCACATCAAACTGGCGGTCGCGGTCATCGGCAGCCAGGCGGAGCAGGTCGGCATTAGAGGCGCCGGTAGCAACCACTTCCACTTCCGGGCAGTATTTGGCGAGCATATTGCAAAGGTTCTCAAGGCCTTCGGGTTCGTCTTCGATGAGCAGTGCGCGGGTGGTCATGTGTAAAATCTTGTTTTTGGATACGGATTTGAAAGACGCAAAATGGGTTGATAAAGGTTGATGAGGGTTGATAAAAGTTGATGATAGCCACTCAATGATGCGATCTTCCTTATTTCGAGCAGCAAATATCAACTTTTATCAACCCTCATCAACCTTTATCAACATTTAAAGACAGCCTAACGACTGGGATATTTATCTGACGGTCAATATTGGCGTATTTTGATACGCATCCCGAATTTGGCGGTATCAAAATTATTGAGTTTGCGCAGGCTTTCTACGGAAGTGGCGTATTGCCGGGAGATATCTTCCAGTGATTCGTTGCGGCGCACCGTGTGGTACTGGAAACTGATTTCACCGGCGGGTTTTTGATTGCGCTGGTAGGATTCGATTTTGGGTTGTGGTGCAGCAGCCGAGATGGCCGCCGACGGTTTGGCCGTCTGATCGGTAGCGCCTGGTTTTCCTGCCGGTTTGCCGGTTTCTTTGGACGGTTTGGAAGCCGCCTGCACTTTTGCGCCCGGCGCATCGATCTTGATTCCGCCGGTATGTTTTTGTACTAAAACCGGTTTCCAGAATTTAAGCGTTTGATCGGGTTGTACAAAATTGGAACTCAGTTTGTTCCAGGCGCACAGTTGGTCGCCGCACAGGCCTAATTTCTGAGCGAAAACGTCGATATGCTCTGCTTGCGATACATTGACAGAACTCATATAATAACGACCGTCGCCCATTTCCGTGGCATTGATCGGCGAGCCGTCGTAGGCTTCCCAAACGTATTTCCGAACACTGCTCACCGTGTTCAGATACCGTACAAAAGCCGGCATCACCCGTTCCGGCACCACGACATAATGTCCGGTGTTGGAAGGCGGCACATAGTCGCGGCGGAAACCCGGGTTCAGATTTTTAATGGAAGCGTAGGATACACCGGTGGCATCTGCAATGTCGCGGAAAGAAATACCTTCATACACGAGCATATAATCGGTCAGTTGTTCGTCCAGATCCGGTTCGTTCGGGCGCAAGCCGTGCAGCACGTAATAGTTGCACAGATAGGTTGCTGCAATAAAAGCAGGAACGTAGTTGCGGGTTTCCTGGGGCAGGAAGCGCTGTATGGACCAGAAATTACGGCTTCCGGCTCTGCGGATGGCGCTGTTCACCCGCGTTGGGCCGCTGTTGTAGGCCGCTAATGCCAAAGCCCAGTCGTCGAACTGCTTGTACAGGTGTTTGAGGTAACGGGCAGCGGCGTCGGTGCTTTTCACGGGATTGCTGCGATCTTCCACGGCGCTGTTGGTGCGCAGGCCGTAATCGCTGCCGGTAGCCGGCATAAACTGCCAGAGTCCGGTGGCGCCTACCCTGGAAACGGCTTTTGCATTCAGGGCAGATTCTACAACGGAGAGGTATTTGAGGTCGGTTGGCAGGCCGTGTTCCTTTAGTTTCTGTTCAAAAAGCGGGAAGTAGGTGAGCCTGCGTCCCAGCATATTGCGGGCTTTTTCGGTTTTGTGCAGCACGTAGGTTTTGATGTAACCTTTGACCACTCCGGTTGAACGAAGATCGACACAACTGCTTAATTGGGAAAGGCGTTCTTTCAGTTGAGCATCGGTGAAGGTGCTGCTGCCCTTGGCTACCAGCATATCAGAGGTATCAATGGGGTCCTCCAAATCCGATATTTGTATTTCACTCTGAGCCGAAACAGTGGCCGTTAAGAGGACTGAAAGAAGTGATACCAAACTGATAACGAAAGTCTTACACTGCATGGACGAATTACTTTTCTTTTTTAGACAATACACGAGTATGATTAATTCAATACAGATCCAGGTGTGCATTTCGCACAGGATGTAATGATCTTGCCTGATTCAGGAATTGAATACAGGCGGCGGTTAAACGTTGACGGGGCTGCTTTATTCTGTATAAATGGTTATTAAGCACCATTTACGAGCAATTCATGGCTCGGGGAGTCAAAAAGATGTGCAAAAATCAGTTTTTCAATCGGGTAAAAGAAGCGCTTGCGTGTTAAAGTTATTAATTCGCGAAATCGGAGAGGAATTTCAGCCGCATGAGCTGAATCTCTTCCCAGGTGATTTCGTCGTCTTTTAATTGCTTAAATGCTTCATCCACAGAATCCGTTTCCGCTTCTTTAAAGTACTCGATCACGGTTTCGCGTACATATTCATCGATGACCTTGTTCAGGTAGTAGTCGAGTTTAATTTTGGTACCTGACTGCACGATGCCATAGAGTTCTTCCATCAGTTCGATCAGCGACATGTCGGTCGAGCGGGCGATGTCTTCCAGGGGTATTTTGCGGTCGATACTTTGAATAATGGCAACTTTTGTTTTGGATTTATTAGCAACCGTTTTGATGGTGATGTCCATCGGGCGCTCTATTTCATTTTCCTCACAGTATTTTTTGATGGCCTCGGCAAATGGCTGGCCGTATTTCAGGGCTTTACCTTGCGAAACGCCCACAATTTTTGTCAGGTCTTCCAAAGAAACCGGGTACTGTGTGGCCATATCTTCGAGGGATGGATCCTGGAAAACGATGTATGGTGGCAGGTCGTGTTTTTTGGCGATACTCTTGCGCAGGTCTTTCAGGATAGCCATCAGCGGCTCGTCGAGTACTGCGGTGCCGCCTTTTTCGTCGTCTATATCGTAGTCGGCATCTTCAAAGTCGTGGTTGATGGTAATCTGGATCGGGTAGGGCTTTTTGATGTATTCCCGGCCGGCATCCGACACTTTCAACAAGCCAAATTGTTCTATTTCCTTGTAAATCAGGTTGTTGATCATGGCATGCCTGAAAATGGAACTCCAGAAATTTTCATCCCGGTCGTCGCCGATCCCAAACAGTTCCATTTCCGAGAACCCGAAATCTTTCATTTCTTTCGTCTCCCGGCCCATGAGGTATTCCATCACCGTTTTCATCAGGTAGTTTTCATTCAAATCGAGAATGCACCGGATGACGTGGATGATTTCCTGCTGAACTTCCACTCTTTCCTTGGGATTTTTGCAGTTGTCGCACATTTTGTGGCAACGGCTTTCCTCAAATTCTTCGCCGAAGTAGTGGAGCAGGAATCGGCGGCGGCAGGAGGCTGTTTCTGCATAAGCGACCACTTCCTGCATCAGTTGAGCGCCCATTTCCCGCTCTGCGACCGGCTTGTCGCGCAGGAATTTTTCCAGTCGCAGGATATCGGCATAGTTGTAAAATGCTATGCACTTGCCGGCAAGCCCGTCGCGACCGGCGCGGCCCGTCTCCTGGTAGTAGTTTTCGATGGACTTCGGCATATCGTAGTGAATGACGAAGCGCACATCGGGCTTGTCGATACCCATGCCGAAGGCGATGGTGGCGCAGATCACATCAATATCTTCTTTCAGGAAAGCGTCCTGCGTATTGGCGCGTGTTTTCGGGTCAAGTCCGGCGTGGTAAGGCGCCGCCTTGATGTCGTTGACCAGCAGCATTTCTGCGATATCTTCCGCCGTTTTTCGGTTCTGGACATATACAATGCCCGATTCATTGCGAAATTCTTCTTTAATGACCTGGATAATCGATTTGATCGTCTGGTCTTTTTTGATTTTCGGGCGAATTTCGTAAAACAGGTTGTCGCGGTTGAACGAGGAGATATAGGTCGCATCCGCTGTCATGTCTAAGTTCTTCAGGATATCCTGCTGAACTTTTGGCGTAGCGGTAGCCGTCAGTGCCATAATAGGCACATCGCGGGCAATGGCGTCGAGCATCAGGCGAATGCGGCGGTATTCCGGGCGAAAGTCGTGTCCCCATTCCGAAATACAGTGGGCTTCATCTACCGCAACGAAAGAAATATTGGAGTTCTGGAAAAACTCGATGTTTTCCTCTTTGGTCAGTGTTTCAGGCGCTACGAACAGCAGTTTGGTTCTGCCGTCGGTAATATCCTGTTTCACCTTTTTCATTTGCGCTTTCGTCAGCGATGAATTGAGAAAGTGCGCAACCTCGTCTTCTTCGGAATAACCCCGGATAGAGTCTACCTGATTTTTCATCAGGGCAATCAGCGGACTGATAATAATGGCCGTACCGGGCAACATCAGCGCGGGCAATTGATAACAAAGGCTTTTGCCGCCGCCGGTTGGCATGATAACAAAAGTGTCTTTACCTTCCAAAAGACATTGGATAATGGCGCGTTGATCGCCTTTAAAAGCATCAAAACCGAAATATTTCTGAAGGCTTTCGGCTATTATATCGTGTTCGGTTGCAATCGCTGACATCTTCTGTTCAATTAATTTTGTCTGTCCGGTCGTAAAAATTCCGTGCGTAGTGGTGAAAAATACCCCGCTGTCTTCAAGTCGGGGTGTGAAAAATTTCGCCGATGAAATTAAGGATTTTTAAAACAATCCCATATCAGTTGCCTCGTTTTTTATATAAAAAATTTTAGCAACACATTTACGGCGGGCATTGATAAACAACGAGGCTGTCTCAAAAGGTTGATAAGGGTTGATAAAAGTTGATAATAGCACCCCAAAATGAGGGAAATTACTTCATTAAGTGGCTATTATCAACCCTTATCAACCTTTATCAACCCTTATCAACCTTTATCAACCTTTTGAGACAGCCCCGTTGTTTGCAGGGGCCCTTTTTTAAAAGCCGTCAAAGATAGAAAAAAAAATGTTGAAATGCTGGTAACTTATGAGATAGAATTTTCTTAATAAAAAGTGAATGTTCCGGTGATAATTTGGTGAGCATAAAATTATGACTCAATAATCCAAATAATATTTCAAACGTTTGGAAAATTACTAATTTTAAAATGACATCTTTGATCATTATAAAATTTCATATAAAACATTATTTGGTCAGGGCCGGGGTTTTCTTTGCCACAAGCGCCATCCGAGGAACGCCACACACAGCATTAATCCGAATCCTTCGCGGGTTAATTCGACCCATGGGCGTTCTGCCTGCATCGATTCCACGATACTGGGTTCGCCCATTTGTATCCACCGGATCAGATCCGGGATGTATGTCAACATAAAAATCGCCAGTAAAACCGCCCCGGCCAGCAAAATTCTGTACGGTAAACACCTGTTGAAGGCGGCAAGGCCGTACTCCAATGCTACGAATCCGTATATCGGTACCCAGATATAAGGGTCGGGATCGTTGTATTGCCAGCCGGCAAAAAGCACAAAAACAAGACAAATAATAAAATTCAGGATACGCATAGCTTGAAAAATTAGAAAACAGGCGTTCATCGGGGTAGTTTTGCGGCGTAAAAAAATGAAATTTTTTGGAAAATACAGATATACTTGAATTGGCCCGCCGCACTATTCGTATCGAAGCGGAGGCCCTGCTTGCGTTAGCGGACAGTCTGGACGCACAATCGGATTTCGGACGCTGCGTGGAAGCGATCGCTACTTCACCGGGCCGGCTTATCCTCACGGGCATCGGCAAAAGCGCTATCGTCGCCCAAAAAATAGTGGCTACGCTCAATTCTACGGGTACGCCCGCCATGTTCCTGCACGCTGCCGACGCCATTCACGGCGACCTGGGTATGATCCGCCCGTTTGACCTGGTGTTGTGCCTGTCCAAAAGCGGCGAGAGTTCCGAAATCAAAGTGCTGATCCCGCTGCTTAAAAATTTCGGCAACCCCTTGATCGCCATGACAGCCCAGCGCAACAGCACCCTGGCCCGGCAGGCCGATTTCCTGCTGTGGACGCCCATCGAGCAGGAAGCAGACCCCAACAACCTGGCCCCGACGGCAAGCACTACTTCACAAATGGCCCTGGGCGATGCCTTGGCGGTAGCCCTGCTGGCGTATAAAGGTTTTTCCCCTGAAGATTTTGGTAAGTTCCATCCCGGCGGCGCATTGGGCAAACAACTCTACCTCCGCGTCCGCGATTTATACACCCTGCACGAACGACCCGCCATCGGCGAGGATGCTAATTTACAGGATATTATTATTGAAATATCGTCCAAACGCCTCGGCGCAACCGCTGTGCTCAACCAAAAAGAGCAACTCTTGGGCATCATTACGGATGGCGACCTGCGGAGAATGCTCCAGCGCGGAGCCGATTTTTCCAGCGTCACGGCACGCGACCTGCTGGTACGTGCACCCAAGTCGATTGCCCCGGATGCCCTGGCCGTGAACGCCCTGGCGCTGATGCGCGAACATTCTATTTCACAACTGCTGGTGCTGGAAGAGGAAAAATACCTGGGTATGGTGCATTTGCACGATTTGATTAGGGAAGGGATTGTTTAATGATGAATGATGAATGATGAATGATGAATGATGAATGATGAACATTTTTTCATTTAAATACTAATCCAATGGAAACAATAAAAAAAGATGCGCTACATGAGAAATCATTCAAACTGGCTTTGCGAATTGTTCGGTTATACCGATACCTGACGGAAGAAAAAAAGGAGTACATATTGAGTCGGCAGGTATTGCGGTCGGGTACAAATCCGGGAGCGATGGTTCGAGAAGCCGCTAACGCAGAGAGTGGGACGGATTTCATCCACAAACTGAGTATTGCTCAAAAAGAAATCGGAGAGACGCTGTATTGGCTGGAATTACTCTATGAGTCAGATTATCTGAACAAAGCAGAGTTTCAGTCACTAAGATCTGATAGTGAGGAACTTATGAAAATATTACGCAGTTCAATCTTGACAAAAAAGAAGAATTTATCCAACAAAACCTCTTCTTAAATTTACCAATCTTCATCATAACAACGTAAATTCATCATTCATCATTCATCATTCATCATTCATCATTCAGATAATTCCATTTCAATCTGCCTTTTTTGCAAATCCACCGCTGTTACGATCACCTTGATGCGGTCGCCCATTTTAAACTGTCGTTTGTAGCGCCGGCCTGTGACCCGCAGGTTGCCTTCTTCTACAATATAGGTGTCGTCCAGGTACCTGAAATCGACTAAACCTTCGGCTTTTGATTCGGGCAGTTCCACAAAAAATCCACGGTCGATGATGCCGCTGATAATGCCTTCAAAGACTTCGCCGATGCGGGTGCGGATAAATTCAGCCTGTTTGTATTTGATACTTTCCCGTTCGGCGTCGGCTGCTTTGCGTTCCTGGTTGCTGACGTGTTTGCACTGTTCTTCCAGTTTGCTTTTATCAATCCGGTACGTGCGTCCTTCGAGGTTGCGCTCCAGGATACGGTGCGCCAGCACATCGGAGTAGCGGCGAATCGGGGAAGTGAAATGGCTGTAATGGGAAAAGCCCAGGCCGTAGTGTCCTATATTATTGGTGGAATAAACGGCTTTAGCCATGGTTCGGATGGCCAGCGGTTCGAGCAGTTTCAGGCGCTCGTCCTTGCGGGCGGCGAGCATGAGGTCGTTGAAGGATTGAGCGATTTGTCTCGGCGTATCCACTTTGAGCGGGTGGCCCAGTTCGGCTGCAAAACGCGCAAAATCCGCCACTTTCGACATGTCCGGCAGGTCGTGTATCCGGTAAACGAAGGGTACTTCCTGCTGGTCTTTTCCTTTGTTGTCCATAAACAGTGCTACTTCCTTGTTGGCGAGGAGCATAAAGTCCTCGATCAGCAGGTGTGCATCCTTGCGATCTTTGACGTAGGCTTCCAGCGGCGTTCCGTCGGGGGCGAGTTTGAAACGCACCTCATCCGTTTCAAAACCGATGGCGCCGTTTTTATGCCGCTCTTTTCGCATCACTTTGGCAATGCGGTCGAGGGTTTTGATAGCCCATTCCAGTTGCGAGAAAATCGGG
>JAYSZC010000662.1:0-9212 GCA_043738235.1 Lewinellaceae bacterium
GATGGTTTGAGGTGGTAACTTTAAGCCAAGGGTTACCACCTCAAACCATCAAACCTTTCAAACCATCAAACCTCATTCAACCACCTTACCAACACAAAAACATGAAATTTCTCCCGCTCACACTGTTCGTCTCGATGCTTGTCTTTTTTTCATCGTGCGATAAAGAGGAACCGCAAGCAGATAAAAACTTTACCCTGACCTTTAAAACGACGTACGACGGCGTTCCGTTGGAGAAGTATAAGAACTTCGTGTACGGCGCCCGCAATATCCAGATAAACAAGTTCAATACTTTTCTGTCCGACCTGATTTTGGTGAAACAGGATGGCAGCGAATTGCACCTTTCCGAAATTGAATGGGTCGATTTTACGCCCGACCTGGCGCCTGATGACAAAGCCGTAGAAGTAAAGTTTCAGTATACCGTGCCTGCGGGCGATTACAAGGCCCTGAAAATCGGTTACGGCGTTCGCCCCGATCTGAATGCCAAAAAGCCGACCGATTTTGCGCCGGAACACCCTTTGTACCGCGAAAATGAATATTGGTCGGGCTGGCAAAGTTATATTTTCACCAAAGTGCAGGGGCTGTACGACCTCGACGGCGCAGGCGATCCGGAAAGTACCCTGACCTACCACTGCGGTTCGGATGCCGTGTACCAGACTTCTTCCATGACTGTAAATATTCCGGTAAGCGCCACAAGTGGCGCGCTGACGGTGGAGTTTGACGTGAAAAAACTGTTTGCTGCCAATGGCGGCCTGCTCGACCTCAATAATCCGCTCAACCGCAATACCTCGCACAATGCCACAAATATTGATTTGGGCCTAAAAATGATGAATAATTTTGCCAACGCGACTTCGGTGAAATAGTGAATCGTGAGTGGTGAGTCGTGAGTTGTGAATTGTTTAAATAGAAGAAATGGGAATTAAAGTTTGTCAAAAATCATTTTTGGTGATGTTGTTGGCGCTCGCGGTCATCTTTTTGGCGCAATGCAAAAAAGACCCGTCCGGTTCCTGCGGCATGGGCTGCGATCTGAGTGAAATTCCATACAAGACTACGTCATACACGATTCAGAAACCGGCTCATTTCCCCCAGATTCCTGTTCCGGCGGATAACCCGATGACCCTGGAAGGCGTGCAACTGGGTCGCCGCCTGTTTTACGACCCGATCCTGTCTGCCGACAGCACGATGTCCTGTGCTTCCTGTCATTTACCCCAGGGCAGTTTTACGGATAATAAAGCAGTACCAACCGGCATCGACGGCATTGCAGGACGGCGCAGTTCTATGTCCCTGTTGAATATCGCTTATGCCAACAACGGACTGTTCTGGGATGGCCGGGCCGCCACGCTCGAAGCCCAGGCCCTTATTCCGGTGGAAGACCCGATTGAAATGCACCATACCTGGCCCAATGTGATGGAACAACTCAGACAGCATCCCGATTATCCGGCACTTTTTCGCCACGCATTCGGGATTGACAACTGTTGCGGCATCACGAAAGAACTGACCGCCAAGGCATTAGCGCAGTTCGAGCGCATTCTGATCAGCAGCGGCACTTCCAAATATGACCGGTTTGTACTGGGCGACCCCGATGCGCTCGACGATATGGAGTTAGACGGCAAACTGATGTTTTTTGACGAGGGACAGGATGCCAACCTGCCCGACGCCCAGTGTTTTCATTGCCACGGAAGTATCACCCTGACGGGTAATAATTACTTCAACAACGGCCTGGACAGTGTGGCTTCATTAGATGATTTTAGCGACAAAGGACGCGGCGAAATCAGCGGTAACCGAACCGATAATGGCAAATTCCGCGCACCCACTCTGCGCAATATCGCCCTGACAGCGCCTTACATGCACGATGGCCGTTTCCCCACCCTGGAAGCCGTTTTGGAACATTACAACGGCAACGGAAAAGGGGTGTCCAATGAGGATCCTTTTGTGCGCCAGATCGGCTTTCCGCTGGGTGGCAGTGTGCTGACCTACTCCGGCCTCACTGCCTATCAAAGGAATGCCATCGTAAAATTCCTGCATACGCTTAGGGATACGAGCTTTGTCAATAACCCGGATATTCAGAATCCGTTTTAAGCGGTAGCATGGCTTTTAAGCCCTCAGGAAAAAGGCCATTCATGGCCGTTATAAAATTATCCGGCCATGAATGACCTTTTCCCGACGGCTTGAAAGCCGTGCTACCGACACCTTCCACACACCCGCTCGTTTCGTTGACCCGCTTGCATACCCGCTCCAAACATTAGAACTGGCTTTTTTGGATTGAAAAACCTTAATATTACCAAAAAAAAACAGGCCATGAAAATACAATTGCTCCCAATCTGTTTATGTCTGATTACCAGTGTTTTACAGGCCCAGCAACAACAAACGGATGCCAGTAAATATGGTGAAATATTCCTGCTGAACAACCGCCAGGCTCGCCAGGTACTGGTAGAACAGGCGCCTTTCGACAGCAGCTGGCTGCACACCTCGCTGGGATGTAAGGACTCCCTGTCGCTGCATACATTACCGCCCGGTCATTATTTGTTTGTACACGCCCGGCAGGAGCAAATGGCCGTGTCTGCTTTTTCCAGCTACGAATTTGAAGTAAACCTCTTATCGACGCGACGCGATCTGGCATTTGTCATAACAGACCGATCCGGTAAACGTATCCGCAATGCCCGGGCTGTTCTGAATGGCCGAAAAATCCGCTTTGATGAAAAAATGCAATGCTACCGGCTTGCCAAGCGACGGAAAGGCGGCGTACTGGAAATCCAGGCGCTGGGGCAAACCGGATTTTATAAAATCAGCCCCAACCCTCATTACTCGATGCGGGCTATCCGCTGGTATCGTTTTGCAGCTACGCCGGTTGGGCGCGTGGTCGCCGTTCCCTGGTACCATTTCCGTAACGCCTGGGGACTTGCCACACATCCGCGTCAACGGTACAGGTATTGGGAAAATATACGCTCCCGAAAGGAATCAAAATGGGATGAGAAAGCGGCCTGGGGCGGTTATGTTGCTTTTTCACAACCCAAATACCGGCCCGGCGACACGTTGCGGGTAAAAGCCTGGGTTACGACCTCAAAAGGCAAACCCTGGAATAAACCCTTGGATATGGAGGTGTTACAGATGTTGCAATGGAAAAAAGTCAGTAAACAAAGCATTGCGCCCACTGCGCCCGGGGTTTTTACCTGGCAAATGGTGTGGACGGACTCGCTGGAAATCGACCGCAATTATGCCTTCCGGTTTACCGGCCCGGAACCCCGAACACGCGGATTGTTCCAGCGATACGCGCCCGATGATCCTGTTGTGTCGGGCTATGTGCATTACGAAGACTATGCGCTGGATGAAATGACGTACACGTTTACCCAGGATAAAGAATCCTATTCCCTCGAAGACAGCATCGTTTTCCACCTCGGCGCGCGCGACGCCAACGGACAATCCGTTCCGGACGGGCGTTATACATTGGTAGTCCGTACGGAGGCGGCACAGTCGTTTTACGCGCAGGAAGTCTTGTTGCCTGATACTTTATGGCGGACAGAAGGCGCACTGGCTGCCTCCGGCGAGCTGGATATTCGTTTGCCGGAGCATTTGTTGCCGGAAGGCGCGTACAACCTGCTGGCTACCTTTTATGGCATCAACAGCGCAGGTGAATTGCAAAAAAAGGAACTTCGGTTATTGGTGGATCGCCGTATTCCAAAATTAGAGGCTTCCATTCAAAAAGGCCGGCTGCTGATCGACTGGAAAGATAAAGCCACGATGCCGCCGTGGTTGACGCTCCGGGAAGAATACCCGAACATGACAGCAAAAGTAATTTCGATTCCGACGCCTTACCAGGTTCGGGTGAAACCGGAAGTACAGGCATATACGATCAGTTCGGGTAATGAAAGCCTGCATCTCGGTTTGAACGATAAAAAATGGGCAGGCCATCAGGTAACGCACCATGTTTTCCGGGTACGCGATACCGTCGTATGTATGCTGCAAAACCCGAACCGGCTTCCTGTTCAATATCGCATCATGCGCGGTAAAAAGGAATGGGACTCCGGCGCGACCAGCGATTCCCTTTGGGTTTGGCAACAGATTGACACAGAAGAAAACGATTTTCATTTGTATTACACCTTTGTCTGGGCCGCACAGGAAGAACAGGGTTTCGCTTCGGTACTTTTTTATAAAAACATGCTGGAGGTATCCGTAGCGCAACCCGAAGAAGTGTTGCCCGGCGCGCAGGTGCAGGTAAAAGTGCGGGTCAAAGATCAGGCGAATCAACCCGCCGCCGGGGTTAACCTGACCGCCGGCGCGTACAATTCCCTGTTCGGCGATAAAAAACCGTATTACAATCCGGACATAAAATACAGGAAAAAAACAGGCCCACTATTGTATACGCCCTTCAAGATCAAGGTGTTGGATGACAGCGAATACTACCTCCCGCTGTCGGAAAAATGGTACGAACGCCTGTATTTAGACAGCATCCTTTTTTACCAGTTACGGCATATACAATCGCCCACTGTGGGAAAGGGTTTTGCCGGATTTGCCGCTACGACGGATATTTACCCAAATGCTTTTCGGTACACGATACCGGTACCGGGTAGTGCAGACAACGGTATTCTGCCTGATTTACCCAAACCAACCGACTCCTTTTATTATCAGCGGCCACAATTTGCGCCCTTCGTTATTGAAAATTTCCAGTCGCAACCCGTTTACCTGATCTGGGTAAATAAACACCTGGTGTATTACCACGGCAACACCGACCAGCAACCGTATAGTTTTTATGGTGAATATGGCTATAACTCAATCAAAATAAGGACGCGCACCGGCGAGTACATCCTCGACAGCGTTTACCTGGAAAAAGGCAAAAAACTTACGTTCTCCTTGTACGGCGCGGGCTGGAACACCAAATCGACGCACCTGAATGCCCAGGGCAACAGCGCTTTGAAACACACCCGTGTCCGCTTTGAGGCGCGTCCCGATAGCCTGAATTCCTTTGAGCAGGTTTATCTGCAGAAGTCGATGCTGCTGCTGCGCGATGCGCCTTTTGCCGAGCCGCGTTATTTTTGGGAATATGCCACCAATATCCATGTCGTCCATTCCAAACGAAGCCCGTTCCATATTCTGGGGCCTTTTCCCCCGGGCAGCGCCATCAATGCTTTATCGCCGGGCCGCTTTGTGTCGCGCTTCCAGTTTGATCCCGGATTTGAATATGACATCATGCCGCAACGCGAGCGGTTGTACGCCGGCAAATGGCCACAGCAACTGGGGCGTTTTCCCAGAAGATTAGCGCTGAAATCAGTCCATGAATGGGCCGTCGGGCCGCATCAGATTCAGCGCGGCGTACCCGAATACAATTTCCAGCATCCTGGTTCCGACAAACCGGGCGCCGGTTCGTTCCGAATGGATTTCGATCAAAAGGACACCATCTTAAAAGGGATTGTTTTGCACCGCGACACCTTCAGCGGTCTGTATGCGCCCGGTACCAATGCCTGGTTCGGCTTGTCGCCCGGCAGTTACCAGATTGCCTTGTACACCTGGAAGGGCAGCATTGCAACGCGGGAGATAAGGATTCGCCGAGATACCTTGCTATATCTGAATCTCTCCGACCTGGCATTTCGCCCGGTGCTTCCGGCGGAACAATTCGATAGTTTATTTCAGTCAAAAATTATAACTCATTCAAAATCAAATAAGTATCAACCGGAATTCTATTACAGGCCCAAACCTCCCGGCTGGGGTTACGGAACCCTCATACAAGGGCGCATCACCGATGAAACAGGAGAAGCGCTCATCGGCGCTACCGTAAAACTGATGCAGGGCAGCGAATTCATCAAAGGCGTCATAACGGATGTGGATGGCAATTACAGCATTACAGTGATGCCGGGAAAATACACCCTCGAAGTCAGTTATACCGGTTTTCAATCCCGGCAGATGTCCGGTGTTTACGTTGACAACGACCAGATTGCTTTTGTCAATCAGGTGTTGTGGGAGCACGTTGAATTACACGAGGTGGTTGTTACGGCGTTGGGATCGTCCAGGATTCGCCAGGATAACACTACCGCTGCGATGAGCGCTCAAACCATTTCGGCGCTGCCAACCCGGAGTGTGAGCGCTATCGTAGGCACTACCGCCGGAGCCACTTCTCTGGATGGCGGCGATGTGAACATCAAAGGCGCCCGTTCCAATGGAACCGATTATTATCTCGACGGTATACGGATTTCGGGAGCCATTCCTCCTATACAGGATGCAGAAGAACTGACGGGCGCTGCGCAAATGCGTACCAAATTTCGCGACTATGCGTACTGGCAACCCCATCTTGTAACCGATTTGCAGGGAGAGGCTGTCTTTCAGGCGACGTTCCCGGACGACCTTACCCGCTGGAATGCGTATGCCATTGCCACGGATAAAAAAGGCCGGGCAGGGGTAGGGGAGACACGCACCCGCGCGACCAAACCCCTGACTGCGCAGTTGGCTGTGCCGCGTTTTGCCATTGCGGGCGATCAGTTCGATGTGGCCGGACGCGTGACGAACCATACGCGCGACTCCGTGGATGTTTCGACGCGTTTTCTGTTGAATAACAAGGTGTTACGGGAAAATGAATTCCGAATGATGGAAGGAAAAGCGGAGTATGTGTCGCTTGAAATTCCCCCCGGCGCGGATACCACCTTTGTTACGTATGACATGCGCAGTAGCCGGCTCAGCGACGGCGAAGAACGCAATATCCCTGTTTTGCCGGTGGGAACGATGGAAACAAACGGGCAATTTCTGCTGCTCGAACGCGATACGAGTTGTACTATTTCCTTTCCGGCGGGCTTGCACCCTGTTACCCTGCACGTCGAAAACAGTCCGATCGACCTGCTGCTGAAAGACGTGGAATACCTGCGCCAGTATCCTTACGGCTGCAACGAACAAACTGCCGGCAGACTCATTGCTTTGCTGTCTTTGAAAAAAATTAAAAACCACCTAAAACAACCTTTTGCCTTTGAAAAAGACATCAGGGCGTGCCTGAAAAGATTGAAAAACAGCCAATCGACCGATGGCTCCTGGGGTTGGTGGGCCAATGGCACGCCCAATACCTGGATGACGGTGTACGTGGCCCGGGCGCTTTTTGCAGCCCAACAAGCGGGTTACAAGGTGGAAGGATTGGACAGGGCGCTATCGTTGCTTCGCTTGCAGTTGCCTGCCATGCACCCTTCAGATCAGTGCAGCGTCCTGGCTCTGTTGCGCGAATGCCAGGTCAATATCGACTGCGCGCCGTATTTGATTTATTACGACAGCCTGCGGACCACCACGCTTTCCAACCGTTTGAATCAATTGACATTGAGCCAGTTATGTGGAAAGGAGATTGCAAAAGATTCGCTGCGGAAGTACATGAACCGGACCACTTTCGGTGGCATTTACTTCGGCTCGGGCGAAACAGGCTGGTATGACCGCCGGGCCGTACACACCTTACAGGCCTACGACATTGCCCGTACGGCGGGCTGGACGGATATAACGCGCGGCATCGAGCGATACTGGTTGCAAAGCCGGCCCGTACAGCGCAATACCATCGAAACCGCAAAAATACTGGAGGCTATCCTGCCCGGCCTGCTCGGCGGGCAGGATACGCTTCGACCCGTACGGCTGAGTGTTAACGGCGCCCGGATAGATTCTTTCCCCTTGATAATGCAGTTCAATCCGGCCCAGGGGCAATCGCTGCAAATTGACAAATCGGGCAGCGGCCCTCTGTACCTGACAGCCTACCAGCAGTGGCACAATCATGTGCCGGCAGCGCGCAGCGACCTTTTTGAGGTAACGACGCAATTGTTGCTGGCCAATGGTACACCTGCCACACAGCTTCGTTACGGCGAATCGGCCACCCTGGAAATACAGGTGCTGGTAAAATCCGCCGCCGATTACGTGATGATCGAGGCGCCCATTCCTGCCGCTTGCGGCTACGGCGATAAAGTGCAAAAAGATCGGCCTGAAGTGCACCGGGAGTATTTTAAAGACCGCGCAGCTATTTTTTGCGAACGCCTGCCGGTTGGGAAATACACGTTCAGCATCCCGCTGGAACCGCGTTTTACCGGACGTTTTACCCTGAACCCTGCGCGGGTGGAACAAATGTATTTTCCGGTTTTTTATGGGAGAAATGAGGTAGAAAAAGTAGTAGTGGAGCGATGAGATTGAAATAGTGCTTTTTTCATAAAATATACGAATTATGAATTTGTTTTAATCCATAATTCGTATAAAATATTGACAATAAACTACTTGTCTCGAAATTTATCAGTTACGCAATATTATTTCTTTGCCTGAAAAAACCAAAAATGCTCCAAGCCCCGTAAATGATGGTGTTCTCAAAAAATATCATTTACACCACATTAAAAATAAGCACACACTATGCAATCCATGTTAAAAAGCGCCGGTCTGGTGCTGATGTTCGTACTCGCAGTTTTTGTTGCAAATGCTCAAGTAAAATCAAAAACAGTCATGGTTGGCGGAGAAGCCATGTTCCCCATGAAAAACATCATTGAAAACGCTGTCAATTCCAAAGCGCATACCACCCTGGTAGCGGCGGTAAAAGCAGCCGGCCTGGTGGAAACCCTGCAAGGCAAAGGCCCGTTCACCGTATTCGCTCCGGTCAACGACGCTTTTGAAAACCTGCCTGCCGGTACGGTTGAAACGCTGCTGAAGCCGGAAAGCAAACCAACCCTGACCAAAGTGCTGACCTACCACGTACTAGCGGGTAAATATGACTTTAAAGCCATTAGCGCAATGATCAAAAAGGGCAATAAAACCCTCAAAACCGTTAGCGGAGGCACGCTTACTTTTATGATGAATGGCTCGCGCAATATTGTGGTGAAAGATGAAAACGGCGCTACCGCCAACATCACCACCTACGATGTATACCAGTCCAATGGCGTTATTCACTCTATTGACACGGTGTTATTGCCAAAAATGTAGTCTGCTGCAATGCGGAAATAAAATCCAAAGAACACACCCATTAAAACCAGGGGGGCCGGCAACGGCCCCTCTTTTTTTGTGCCGGATGGTCAATAGGTAATAAAACTTCAAAGCCTAAGGTGGTTTCTCTATTTTTGGCGCGCTTTTTTCTGTAGGAATTATTCAAATCGTTTATAAGTTAAAGGAAGATTGACAAATAAATGATTCTTTGGTATGATAGCCGCAGCGCGGCGGTCATATTTGTAGCCCATAACAAGATAAGAAAGGCGAGATGCACCGGCAATATAATATTACCGGTGCGCTGCACC
>JAYSZC010000663.1:0-9212 GCA_043738235.1 Lewinellaceae bacterium
AATCAGACTCCTGTACAATTGGCAGATAGTCAGAATTCTTGTTTCAAACAAGCACCCCAGAAAAAACCGAGCATACACTTTAATAAAACTTTAAGTCCCTCAAGCCTCCCTTCTCATAATTTTTTTACTTAAATCCCAGTTAATGGCTAAACTTACACACCACATCCAGCAATGAAGCCGATCCAGTTATTGATATTCTCTTTTGCATTGCTTCCCATAATGGCCCAGTCACAGGAAGAAGAGATATACCGCATTTGCACCGAAATTCTGAATGATCCCGCAGACATCGAGCAACCTGATTTGCCGCCCGGCATGGTAGCCCGCGCGGTGGGTTTCAAACCTGAATTGGGCAAATACTGGCCCAACGGCCGCACGCTGAAGGTCGGCTTTATCGGAGGTTCGGAAACCGTCCGCAGCCGGGTGCGCAAATACGCGCAGGAATGGTCGCAGGTGGCCAACATTCAATTCATTTTTGTAGAAAAAGGGCAAACTGACCTTCGGGTAGGTTTTAGCGCGGGATTGGGCACCTGGTCGCTGATCGGGACGGACGCCAGCCAGATGTCGCAGCATAAGCCGACCATCAACTTCGGATGGTTCAATAAACCCCAGGCAGAAGCGGACTACCGGGCAACCATCCTCCATGAATTTGGCCATGCGCTCGGTTTACTGCACGAACACCAGCACCCGCAAGGCGGCATCCCCTGGGACAAGGCCAAACTGTATTCATTTTACCAGCGTACCCAGGGCTGGGATCAGGAGATGGTGGATAAGCAGGTGCTGGGCAATTACAAATCCGGCAAAACCCAATACAGCCGCTACGATCCTTACTCCATTATGCATTATCCGATCCCGAATTCTCTAACGCTTGGCGATTTTGAAGTAGGTATGAACATGGATTTATCCCCGACTGACCGCGCATTCGTAGCCAAAGTTTATCCGAAAAAAACGACAGAGACAAGCAGTAAACCGGTCACAACCACGACCAACAAACCCGTCACAACGACGACTCGTCCGACAACAACCCGTCCAACGACTACTGCCACTACGCCTGTCACGCTGACCATCCGAAATGAACTGTCCGCCAATCAAAAACGGGAACAGGTATGGGTCACGGTAGATGGTGTTACCAGAACTTTTGTATTGGATAAATCCAACTATCAAGCCGGCAAAATCACGTTCAATTTGCCTAAAAACGGCAGTTATGAGTATGCCATACGCACCAAAACGACGTTTCTGCGCAAGGTGAACGGCCGCTTGCAGGAGGTAGTTCAGAATGGACATGGCGAAGGAGAACTGACCGTCCGCCGCAATGCCGTTTTTGATTTGACGATGGGCAAAACTTACAATGAGCGTTGGTTTGAAGTGAATTTAGCCGCAGCCAGTGGAACCAAAGCGCCTTAACTGATCCAGTTTTCATAAGTCATTTCAAACCTGGTTTCTCCTTTTCCGTGTGTCCCAGCTTCCGTCCAACCTGATTTCCGGTAAAATTGCGCTGCTCTGGTACTCGATTCAGTTCCCAGCCATACCTTTTCCTTTGTTTGGGAAAAATACCAGTCCAGCATCATATCATGCAGGCGCCTGCCTATGCCCCGGCCTTCAAATTCCGGATGTACAAACAAGGCCCATATATTGTTATCTTGAAGATCGGCGATCGAAAAACCCACTATTCGGCTGTCTATCTCACAAACCCAGCCTTTACCCCGCACGGTAAGGTACGTAACACAATCCTGATCGGTCACCAAAGCCGGATCGGATAAGGTGTTTTCCTTCACGGAATGCCGGACGATCTGAATTTGAGGAATGTCGGCAAGTCGGGCCTCTCTGTAAATCATTTGATGGCGTTAAAAATCCTTCCGATTATTTTCCCTGGCCACATCACCGGACAACAATTGCGGGTCAATTACCAACGACCTGATAGCGCCCAATGGTTTCGGCAATTTGAATATATATTTTGTATCCGCAGCAGGCCACACAGCCTGAGAAATGGCATTGAATCCATCGGGGAGTTTAGCGCGCAACAAATTAACCGGGATGTAGTGCTGTTCCAGGGTTCCATCTGCAAAAATCACTTGTAAAACAAGCGGTAAAACAGTGCCCCGCACACGCTGCAGTTGAATCTCCGTGACATCCGGCCCGTCTGCCTGTACAGATTCGATGGCATAATCCACCTGCGAACGCGTGTTCCATTGTTGTTCCCACAACCAGTCCAATTCTAATCCGGCGCTGCGTTCAAACAGGTGAATACATTCCGCTGCCGGCGGACGGCTGTACAAATAACGTTTTCGGATAACTTCCAGCCCTTTCTGAAAGGCGCTGTCCCCCATGACGTATCGAAATTGCCGCAATAAATAGGTGCTTTTCAACAGGTTATCCTGAAAATCCCAGGAAATGGCAGGATCGAGATGCGGCACGGAACTGCCCGCAAATACGAGCATGGGTATCTCGGCGCGCAGTTCTCCCATTTGTACCACCGACAATTGTGGGTGGCGATAAGGAAAGGCAACTTTCTCGTAATTGCCTAAAACGGTTTCCAGGGAAGCCAGTTGGTTTTCATTGTTAAAATAAAAAGCATGTAACACAAGGCTATCGCGCAATTGTTTTTTTTCGTGTTGCCATTCCGGATCAGTCGCCCAGGCAAAATCGCGCACCCGGTCTGCCTTAAATTTCCAGACATGTACCAAACCGTAATTCGGTTGTACGGTCTCGCCCGGGTTTTCATAGCCAAATCCTATTGTGCCGGCATTCTGTAACATGCCTGTTGCGGCGACCATATATTGCTTGGGTAGCGTTAAATCCACTTGAAATGTACCGAATTCACTCGAAAAATCCGCTTCAAAAGGCGAGCCGAGCTGCCAACCAAGCGGATCATACACACAGACCTGTGGATACCAGTTGGTAAAAGTGTAGTCCACACCTGAAGGGCTGTTGCGACCGAATCCGCCGCTGAAAATGGGTATATCTGCCTGCCAGGCAATGGTGTATACATCCGAATCACCGGGCAGCAGCGGCCTGCTCAACTGGATTTCCAGCAAGGTCTGGCTCAGGCTTGGTGGCGGTATGGCAGGATCCGGTTTTGATTCATGTACCTGAAAGTCGATGGCAATACCGTTTTGCTGAACCGAATATACGGAGTGTTTCGACGATACCTGCTGCGCCCTGCCTTGCCAGGCCACGCGAAAATAAATCTGCCGCAGGGTATCCGGGGAATGATTGATATACCGGACACGTTCCCGAGCCTGCACGGCATGAGCCTTGTCATCTAAGCGCACATCTATCTGGTAATCAACTTGTTGATGCCATGTTTGACTATACAGCGATATGGAATTTCCAAAGGACAGCAGGAGAGTCAAACAGATCGTTCTCAGGTAATTAATCATAAATTCTTTACAAATGCTTGATTATCAGCACTGATAACCAATAACTAATAACCGATAACTACTTTAGGGCTTCAACGGGTCGTTGAAGCCATGACTAATTTCATTTCATAAATCTTGCCTGCTTCCAGTAGCAAACTCTGATGTTCCAGGCTTTTCAGTCCTGTCATTTGTACGCGAAAAGAATAATCGGCGGGTGACACGAAAAACGTGCAGGCGCCGTATTCATTGGATACTTTCCCGTGCATTTTATCAACGTCGCGGCGCAAAAGCACGGTAGCGCCCAAAACCGGTTCTCTGGTGGCGTTATCAAAAATCTGGACGTGCAAAACGGCCCTGTTGTTGTCTGCCACACCGGTCGATTTGAAGGATAATATTTCGCTTTCGGCGGGTTGCTGCACAGCAATGCTGGTTTGAGCAAAACACAGGGAAGGCAAAAGGGGTAAAAAGAACAAAAGGCGGAAAATAGGATGTTGGAACATGATGCGATTAAATTGGAAAAAGGATACATAAGTAAAAGGGCAAAGGCAATGTAGAGCAATGCGTTACAGAAGATTTAGTATTGACTAATTTTGCACACCTAACTTACATTACAAGCGCTAAACATACGAAGAGAATTAAAATCTTCGTACTACTGACACGCTTCGTTTAACATTTTTTACTGCTCCGGACGGGCTGTATATTTCCATAAACAGTACGTAAATACCCGGACGGGCACGAGAACCGTCATCCAGGTCGCCATCCCAGCGCAAATTACCTTCCGTTCCAATAAGTTCCTGGCGTATCAGTCGTTTAATGGGAGTGCCCCCCGAATCAAAAATGGTCATGGTAGCGCCGTAGCCTTCCACATGCAGTTTGTATTGTATTTCCAGAAAATCCTCGTAGCCGTCATCGTCCGGTGAAAGCCGTTCCACGGGGAGTATAATCAGATCGTCGCCGACGACGTCTAAAGGCCCCAGGCGCTGCGAATTGGGCAAAGTCGGCGTTCCCGGCGCGCCCGTCAGCAGGGGCGAAGCGGAAGTCCAGTTCGCCGGGTCATTAGTGGGCGCAGTAGAGCGGATACGCTCCAACGCCACGCCATTCCGGTCGCTGCTGGAAAACAGGCCATTGTGCCATTCGTCTACATAATTAAGGGAGTCGACTATGACAGTCTGACCGTTTTGCACCCAATACAAAGTCAAATTATCGGCATCGTCGGACAAAGATGGAAGGGTTTGCCGCAAAACATCGTCAGGGTGAATGTTGCGAAAACGATCAAGCACAGATTTTCGGTTTGCCGTAAACACCTGGTATATGCCCGGCAACAACAGTTGCTCCGTTGTAAAGGCTTCCACATCCGATCCATCCCTGAAATTGGCTATAAAAAACTCAGACCATTTAAAAATTTTCTGGCTGCGGTTGTACAATTCGACGTAACGCTCGCCATTGGTCGGCGGATTAAACAGCACTTCATTGATGATAATATCCTGAAAATCAGGCTTTTCCGGCAAACCGGTAAAACAAGTATCCAAAGCGTTGAAAGCGTTGCCGCTACAATCCTGAACGGTGTTTTGCAAAAGCAGCGCATATAAAGTTGCCGCTTGCAGGGCTTCGGAAAGTGTCAACCGAACCCGGGCTGGGTCAGCACTTATTTGCGCCGATAGAATATTTCGGCTGGGGATAAAATGGTATGCCTGCGGATTCAGGGCCGTACTTTTATCCGGGCCTTCGGAAAAAACAAGCACAATAACAGTGGCGGATTCCGGAAAAGCATACAACAGACGGGGCGCCTTGGTATCGGTCGTTTGTGCAAAAGCGGCATTGATAGCGCCCGGAGTACCGCCCGGAATCCGTGGGCAGGATGCCCAGTTCTCAGCGCCAATACAAGGCAAATCCGGGTTGATCCGCTCAAGCGACCACCCTCCATCCTCTTTATCAGGTTCGGTATGCCATTCTACGGAATACGCTACCCGGTCGATGGTCTGACCATTGATATGGTTGATGGTCAGCACCTCGCCGTCATTATTCAGGGCCGTGCTACTTAGCGGTCCCGCCAGGACAGTATCTGCTGCCACAAGACGTAGCGTTGCAACATTAGTAGCCGCAGTCAACACAACCCTTGTTCCCGGATACATCAGGTGCGCAGGCAGCGGCAAGGCAGCACCCGTACCTTCCGAAATACGCAGACTAGCAAGGTCTATAATTTTGTCGGAGCGGTTCAGCAATTCCAGCCACTCCAGGTCAGGCAGACCGGCAGAAGGGCTTGGATCGGCCATGATTTCATTGATAATGATATCGAATTCCGTTGCTGTTTCTACCCTTACATATTGAAAATCAAATGTTTGCGTAAGACTTGCATTGCCGGTGACATCTTTTATTCCGCTGCTTTGAAAGGTGTAATTACCCGTAGTGAGCGGTGCATTCAGGTTAAGTAAAACCGACTTGTTATCACTTTGCAAAAAAGCCGACTGCGGCTCCCCTACCCCTCCGGACAAACTGTAATTTGCCGTGGTATTCGCAGAAACCGGGTCCAGGTCTTCGTCAAAAATGGCCAGCACCTGTAGTTCATTCACGGCCGATGCGCCGAGTAAAACTGGGGGCGTTTCGTCCGGCAAATCGGGTAAAATGGAAATATTATCAAAAAAGAAATTGGCAATGTTCGAAGTGGTGTACAGGCACTGAACCCCGAAAAAACGATCGGGGCCGCCGCTGAATGTAGCGTCCGTTACCACAAATTGCGGTTGTAGCGCACCCGTTGGCGGAGCCGCTTCCACCGTCCAGTCTCCGGATACCGTTTTTTTGATACGAAGCCGGATATTGGGATTGGTAGCGACCAGCGCCGCCTGCCCGATGGCGATCAGGGTTTTTACTCCGGCTTCCTGGCGGAAAAAACGCAGCGCATCCTGGCTGCCCGTTTCACCGATTTCTAGAAAATATCCGTTGGCCAGCGATAAATTCTGTTGGTCGGCCAGCAGGTAAATGCGCAGTAAATTTTGATTGGAAGGTGAAAAATTCAAGCGAAAACGCAGGTTCCAGACGGCGCTGTCAGGTATATTGCCCTGCACGGCCAGCAGGGAAGCGCCCGCTGCCGGCGCGTTTAATTGCAATTCAGCGGCAGTATTGACCATAAACGACGCTACATCACCTGTCCAGGCCGGATTATCCGTAAAATTTCCATCGGAAAAGTCATCAGAAATCTGGCCGCTGGCTGCCGCAACAGGTATCAAAAAGGCGATTATCAACAAAAATCGGGTGCACATATAAAGATAGCTTGGTAAGTAAAAGGGCAAAATTGCAAAGGGCAATGTAAATTAATGAGTTACAGAAGACTTTGTGTTAACTAATTTTGCATACCTACTTATGGTTTGAAAAGTTTGGATGGCTTGAAGGCTTCGCATTCAGGCTGTTGAACTGCTTTTTCATTCAAACCCTCTTTGTGTTGGATTTAGTTTGGTATCGGGAAGGTACGTCGTTTGTAGATTTTACCGAATTTTGCAGGATGCGTTACCTGTTATTTTTATTGCCTGCATTGTTTTTGATCGCCTGCCGGGAGGTGGAAAATCAACTGATTGTTGTACCGGAACAAGTAGCGTTGCGCGATACCGCCGGTCAGAAAAGCACCGAAATACTGATCCTTAAAAAAGGAGAAAAGGTGGAAGACCTCGGCACGGTCAGCCATTTTGAAACGGTCGTTCAGTTGCAAGGCGGTACGCTGCAATCGCCCTGGATCAAAGTAAAAACAAGCAGTGGGCAGCAAGGCTGGGTGCTGGCTTCGCTCTTTTTACCTGTCGAAGCGGAATATGCGCCCTGGCTCGAAAACAAACGGCTGGTCTGTTATTTCGGCCATTCGCTGGCACAACGCAGGGCCAATTGGCTGGCCGCCGCAAATTTGCTGACCACAGATGCGGAAGTGGCCGCGCATTACCGGGAAGCCCTGGTGCTTCGGGACACTTTTATGGCTGTAATGTTGCGCAGAGCCGAACCCAACGAAACCACCGTGCCATTGGACTATTCCTGGCTGCACCCTGTTTTACCCGGTTTTATTGCGCAAAAAGTGGCAGGCTACATCAACCCCTACCTTTTTGCAGATTATCACTACTGGATGCAAGTGGGGCGGCAAAGTGCAGGCGACCAGGATGACCTGTTTTTCGAGACCTGTATAAACATTTTTCCGCTGGACAGTATCGAGTCTTTTTTTCCGGCCTGGAAATTTCAACTCGACGACGTATCGTCGGCCAGCCAATTAGGAGCCGGCGCGCACCTGAACATACTGACCTATATAGAAAAAAATCTGGCAAGCGGCGATTTATTCAGACCTGAAATACTACGCTGGAAAGAAAACATACTGGCAGATATTGCAGGAAAAGACATGGTTTATTGGCAACCTGCGGAGAAAATTTTGGCTGAGTTGCAGAAAATAAAAGAAGCAGCATTTTCATGCCTGGAAGCGCGCGACCAAATGGTTGTACAAACACGGCTGGGCATGTTTGAAGACCCGGCTGCGAATGGCATCCGGGTAAATTTGCGTAGCGGCGAATGAAAGCAAAGGGCAAGAGGCGAAGGGCAAAAGGCAAGAGGCAAAGGACAAGAGGCAAAAGGCAAGAGGCAAACACGCCATTTAGCGGCGGACATTGCTTTTTGTCCTTTGCCTCTTGCCCTTTGCTTAATCCGGCGGTGGAAACTCTATCAGTTTTTCCGAAGGGATCATCGGAACCGTGCGCTGGTATTCTATCTGACGCTCATCATAAGACCGGTAGCGCGTCGACGGCTGCGGGATAGCCGGTTGCATACTCCTGTATGTCAATACGATCAGAAAGGCAATTAAAGCCCAGCCCAGCCATTCCGGCAGTTCAATTTCTATGGATTCCTGGATTTCCGTCGCCTCATCGTCGTCCCCCAGGTAAGGATTTGCCCGTATGGGAGCTGCGGCCAAACCTGCATCGGCTTTCACCGGTCTCGATTGGTAAAACCGTTCTTCTGTCAGCCGTCTTTGTAACACTTTGATGTATTTGGCCAATTGATCGGTGAGTTGCAGAAAACCTTCTTCCACCGGTTTCACTTCAGCCAGCGTTTTTTTAGGTCCCAAGGGCCTGTAACCTGCCAGCCCGGAGTATTGCTGCCAGTGAGAAGGCGACAAAAGCACCGGAAAAACAAGGGGATTCAGATCGTCGCCCGTGGCGATACGGCGATTGACGGCCATGGAAATATCGCCCTGGACGCCTTGATTGATGATAGATTTGTAACTCGTCAGGAACAGGTATATATGCGCCCTTTCTTTTCGTTTCTGCATTTTTGCCATATACTCTTCCCGGTTGTGATCCCTTGGCACATACCAGAAAAGCAGTATCTGCCAGGGCAGCGGCAAAGCAGGCGGCGGTACGGGCGGCTGGTCATACCACAAATTCACCTCGTCGCGCATGGGATACAACCATTCCAGCAGCATCTGGCGGTATTTGCCATCGGCCCTATCACTGGAAATAAATACGTTTATTTTTACCGGGGTCATATTGGAAAGTGAACTATATGGTAAGTAAAAGCCTACAAATTAAAACAAATTTTTCCAAATTACCTAAGTTACACGGTGCAATGAATGCACTATTCCGGTAATTTTGCCCGTTCGTCGCTTTTTTGCATCTACAAAAACGAAATACCCGCTTCTTCGCCCTTTCAAACTGACTGATATTCCATACATCACAAAAAATAAAATATGACAACTACCAAGTCACTTTTTTCCGCCGAAGGACTCGATGACCGCAGCCTGGAATTCCTGATTGTCGCACTTGAAAAAAACAACCTGCCGGGTTTTGACTATTTTGAATTCAAAAGAGCAGTACACAACCTGCTCTTAATGGAATTAGA
>JAYSZC010000664.1:0-9208 GCA_043738235.1 Lewinellaceae bacterium
CTTCAAGTCACCCCGTCACTATGCAGCATACGGAATAGAAGGGTATATCGCCGGAAAATCGGAGTTGGTCGCCGTGGGATAAACGCGTAATGTTGTGCATGTACATTTGTGCATCATTTTAAAATTATGACAATCTGGGGTACACAAGTTTCTTCTGACCGGCTGTTGCGCTGGTTAATCCTGACCGTTTTCTGGGGCGTGTGGTTGGGCATGCCCTTTCTGTCGCAGGACGACGATGAGCGGCACCGGCAATTTATGTGGAAAATCTTCCCGGTGACGCTGACCAATATTCCGCTGTTTTTTCTGAACACCGAATTGCTCATTCCGAAGGTTTTGCGCAAGCGCGGGATAGGCCCTTACCTGATTTCCTTGCTGGGATTGATCGTTTTGTTCGTAGTCATTGAAAGTTTGATGAAAAATTCCCTGCTTTCCTGCTACAACATCAATTTTACCAAGCATGTTGGAAAAAGCATATTTTATGTACTGTTCATCACGGCAATCAGCACCGGCTACGGCCTGATGACGCACTTGGTGCGCGAAGAACACTCCATGCAGATGGAACGCCAGGAACGCCTGCAATCGGAGTTGTCGTTTTTGCGCTCCCAGATCAGTCCCCATTTTATTTTTAATATCCTCAACAGTATTGTTTATCTCATTCGCTCCCGCTCCGAACTGGCAGAACCGGTTACGATCAAATTATCCGAATTGATGCGGTATATGCTGTATGAATCTGCCGACGCCCTGATTCCGCTGGAAAAAGAACTGGGTTATCTGAAAAATTACGTGGAATTACAGAAAATCCGTTTTGAAGAGGATGTCGAGATTCGTATGGATATAGAAGGCGCCGTGGGTGGGCAGATCATCGAACCTATGCTGATGATTCCCTTTGTAGAAAACGCTTTCAAACACGGGGTCGGTTTGGTCGCCGATCCAACCATTGAAATTAATTTGAACATCAGTGATAATAAACTGCATTTTAGCGTACGAAATAAAGTAGCGCCCGGAAGCGCCGAAGTCAAAGACAACAGTTCGGGCATCGGTCTGAAAAATGTACAGCGTCGCCTGGAATTATTGTACCCGGAAAGACATCGCCTGGAATTGACTAGAACAGAGGAGTGGTTCATTGCTGAACTTTGGCTGGAATTCGGAGAAAGAACTTAGATGTTTCGTGTATGGTGTTTAGTGTTTAGGGCGCTTCGCCTTTGGCATTCCCGAAAATTTGACCAAAATGGGCACATTACCCAAACCACTCCGAGTCGCCAAAAGCGAAACACCCTAAACACGAAACACCAAACACGGCCAAAGGCGGAGCGCCCTAAACACCATACACGAAACGAAACACGAAAAAAAATGCAGACTTTAAAATGCCTGATCGTAGACGACGAGAGCCTTGCCCGGAAACTTATTGAAGAGAATATCCGGCAAGTACCTTTTCTGGAATTGGCCGGCATCTGTAAAAATGCCTTTGAGGCCATGCAGGTGCTGCCCGAAACGCCCGTCGATCTGATTTTTCTGGATATACAGATGCCGGGTATGTTGGGAACGCAATTGCTTCAGAGTCTGCCGGTCAAACCCATGGTGATATTTGTAACCGCGTATTCCAACTATGCGGTTGAAAGTTACGACCTCGAAGTGGTCGACTACCTGATGAAACCGGTCAGTCTGGAGCGTTTTACCAAAGCGGCTTACAAGGCCCTGGATTTGCACCAGAAAAAAATAGCCCTTTCCACCCAAACTGTTGAAAAAAGTGCCGAAACACCTGATTCCTTCTTTGTAAATGTGGAATATTCCCTCGTGAAGATACCGGTGAAGGACATTACGCACATCGAGGGTATGAAAGATTATGTAAAAATTTTCCTGGAAACCAGCAAAAAACCGGTACTCACCAAATCCACCCTGAAAGGCATCGAAGCCAAATTGCCCACCCAGGGCTTCCTGCGGGTGCATAAATCCTTTATTGTCAACCTCGATAAAATTCAGTCTATCCGCAACCGGGAGATCAAAATCGGCGAATGCGAGATTCCGGTAGGAGAATCCAACCTGGAAGAACTGCTCAGGTTGTTGAATTATTCGCGGTAACAAATAAAAAAAGCAGCCACTCCCTTTGGAATGGCTGCTTACTATGAGAGAGCTTACTTACCTAACATGCGAATGGTTAAGTAGTTATCCGTTATTAGTTATTGGTTATCAGTGTTGATACTCAAGTATTTACAAAGAATTTAATCAAAACCAATTTTGCATACCTACTTATTTATAAGTACGAGTGATATCGCTGCGCAGTTTTTTTAATGGAATCAAATGCCGATTTTTTTTTGAAACCGGTATTGGTTTCTTTGTACCATATTGACTTTCAAATAGTTGGATGGTTTTTTTGCCTGAATGCCTACGAATAATGTTGCTGTTTTGGTACCGACCAAAAAGCAACTTCGCACTGACGACTTCGTACTGACGACTCACCGCTCACGACTTCGGACTTACGACTTCGGACTCACGACTCCTCTTCTGTTCTGCTAAGAACAGTCGGGCAAAAAGGGCGCCTATAACTTTGCCGCCTTCGTGGGTGAGGTGGGTATAATCGAGGTTGGCATAACGGGGCTTGTGGTGCGCCAATAGAATCATGGATCCAGGCCCGCCCATGCCATGAAAAAGATCATAAAACATAAATCCGTGTTTGCGCGACAAGTCGCGTTGCATGGCTACAATAGCCGGTACGCCGCGCATGGTAGCCAGTTCTGTGCCGTTTTTGTTTGCCCTATCCCCTACGCTGACGATCAGGATGGGTTTATCCGGGAAACAGGTGCGTAAATGCGCAAAAGTGCGATCCAGTTCCGCCTGGTACCACTTAATGTTATTCAGCGAATTGGTCACGGCATTCAGGCCCACCTGCAAAACGATCAGATTGTAGTGTTGAAAACGGTCGAACTGGCGCGCCACATCGGGGCGGAGCAGTTTAAGCGGGCCGCCGCTATTTCCCCGGATGGAAAAATTATCCAGATAAAAACCAGGCCCGTTTTCCAGGCTGGCGCCATACAGCATCAGCCCTTCTGTTTGTGGAAATCGCACGGCAAAAGCGGTCGTACCCGGATAGTTTGCCGTCCATTTCCAGGCCCGGATACGACCGGGAGCAGCGGACAGCGTGTCGTTTTGAGGCGCTCCATCCTGTTGTTGCCAGACGAAGGAAAGGCGTTGGTCGGCAATGTAAAAAAAACGGAATTGAGTCCATTGCGCCGTATGGCGAAAGTAAGAGGCGCCCTCGTAATGTATTTTCGCTTCCGGTTCCGGCTGATAGGCATAACCGTTGATGCCATACACCGGCCGGTTTTCGATTTTTTTGACAATGGAAAAAGTTGCCCAGCCCTGAAACTGGTGTTTCAGGGTGCGTTTGAATTGCGCTACTTCAGAAGTAACGGGCACAAAACCAACGCCTTGTCCACCCCAAAGGGTTTGAAGCGTATCGCGCAGGTCACCCAGTAAAATATCTCCTTCCACAAACGAATCGCCATACCAGGCAACCCTGACAGTCTGTCCATGTTTGATAGAATCGACGGCTGCAAAAAATCGGCTCAGGCCTTGTTGTTCGGGTGTATAGTCTTCAATAATTTTACCAAACAAGGTGGAGTCCTTCGGCGGTAACGGCCCAACGGAATCCGGCAATGCCGCCAACAGACTTGTATCGGCTGCATACCAGCCGGCAGTATCCGGCTGTATTGTATCCTTTTCAGGCGGTATCACATCGGCCGCACGGCGGATATCAGCAAAAATGTCCATTTTTCGCAGTCGAAAATCGCCGATGGCGAGGTTTTCCGGTATCCAGGCAAGGCCGGTAAGGAATAATACCAGCAAGAAGAGCAGAAGAAGTGTACGGTTAATATAGTTTTTCATATAAATCGGGCGGCAAAGGTAGGCCCAACTTTTTTTAATTTAGAATCAAAAAATGGACAAAGATGTCGTTGAAATACAAAAAATATGAATTTGACAAAAAAAGCAGGCGCTTGTTGTTAGTACTGCCAAATTAAAGATATTTTGTGCGCTCAATACCCGGAATACTATTTGTCGACGCCCCACAAATCCTGTTGTTGACATCATCCTTACCGATTATTCCGAACTTTCTCAATCTATCCTGCGTATGCGTTATTGGTACACCTTACCGCTTACTCTTTATTGTTTTCTGATTTGTAACATAGTACTAACGGCACAACAAAGCTCCGAAATACAGTGGTCTCCTCAAAACAGACGGCATCTGTTGGACATCAGTGCCGGCAAAACGGATATTCATCTGTGCGGGCTTTCACCGGGCGGCGTCTATTCCGTCATTGCAAATCCGGTCAATAAAAATCAGACAGCCAACTTCACATGGAGTGTGGGCAGGCCGGTTCCATATCAGCAGGATATGCAAGTGCCGCAGCGAATTATCATCACCGCCGATTCAGCTTGTATGGTATTGAGCTTAAACATGCCTACCGATGAAGAATCAGGTACTTTGCCGGCCTATATTTCCATTCGCCGTACAGATGACACAAAACCTGTGGATTTGCTGGAGTCAATTGTGAGTCAGGCTGAATTTGCAAACCTGTCCACTTCAGGAAGCGTACCTGCCAATAACCTGATATCCAATGTATTGATTGGAGGTAACTGTTTCGACGTCAGCAATGTCACCACCGGTGGTAGTGCTGCTGCCAGGGGCACGTTTGCTAATGGCGGAACAAGTATCGGTATTGAAAACGGGGTCGTGCTTGCTACCGGCAATGTCAATATTTTGCCCGGGCCGAATAATAGCGGCGCTGCCTACGGCGGATTTGCTATGGTGCCTACTTTTGATGCCGATCTGGGTACCCTGACCGCTGGAGCACAGTTTGACCTGAGCAAAATTGAATTTGATTTCAGGCCTACTTCCCCGGTGGTATCTTTTGATTTTGTTTTTGGTTCCGAAGAATACTGTGAGTTTGTAGATGCCGGTTTTAATGATGTTTTTGGTTTTTTTATCAGCGGACCGGGCATAGGCGGCAGTCAAAACCTCGCGGTAATACCCAGCACTTCTACACCCGTTTCTATTGATAATGTGAGCGATGTAACGAACACGGGCTACTTTATTGGCAACAGCCTGACCTGCGGCGTACCGCCCGCCAATGCTGCGGAATGCCAATTGGATGGCTGGACTTCCGTCTTTACGGCTACGGCAAATGTTATTCCATGCCAGACCTACCACATCAAACTGGCCATTGCAGACGTCGGCGATGATGACTATGCTTCCGCTGTTTTTTTGCGGGCCAACTCGTTCGATGCGGGTGGTATCGTAAATGTGCAACCGGTCTATCCATCTACCGGACAATTTGTGCTGGAAGGATGTGGACAAGGTTTTATCCGGTTTCAACGCGGAGGCGCAGATTTGAGTCAGCCGGTTGACGTAAATTTTGTTTTAAGCGGTTCTGCAACGCCCGGCGTCGACTACGCACCTTTGGGAGACTCATATACCATCCCTGCCGGCCAGTCCAGTATTTTAATACCGGTCAATGTTTTTGGCGACTTGATTGTCGAGGGAACGGAAACCATTGTCCTGTTATTAGACAATCCCTGTTCCTGCACCCAGACGCAGGTAACTTTCAATGTTCAGGATATACCACCGATGGAGGTTTTTCTGAATGACGTGAATGCCTGTGGAAGCAGTAATGCGGTACTGGCGCCGTTTACCACAGGAGGGCAGGCGCCTCTGACCTATGTCTGGAGCACCGGCGCTACTTCTTCCGCTATTAATGTTACCACTCCGGGAACAAACACCTATACCGTAACTGTGACGGATGCCTGCGGACGGACCAGCACAGACAACGCAACGGTTATACTGGCCCCGGCGCCCACAGCCAATTTGTCCGGTTCCGGCGCGTTTTGTGATGGTTCGGGCAATCCCATCGATCTTACCCTGACCTTAGGAGGGCCTGGTGACTGGACAGTGACCTGGCTGTCAAACGGCACTCCCAATACCGGTACTTTCAGCAGTAGCCCTGTTGTAATTGTCGCCAATCAACCCGGAACCTACTCTTTAGTAAGTGTTGTGTCGCAAAACGGGTGTACCGGCACGGTGAGCGGTACGGTAAATGTTCAACAGGTAAATGTAAACCTCAGCCTGACGCCCACTTCTCCCACTTGTTTCGGTTCTAATAACGGGTCGATCAGCGCTGTTCCAAGTGGCGGATCCGGCCCGTACACGTATGCTTGGTCGCCAAGCGGTTCAGGCGCCAACCCCAACAATTTAGCCCCCGGCACTTATACTGCAACCGTAACCAGCAGCCAGGGATGTACGGAAGTAGCGAGTGTGACCTTGACGCCGCCGCCGCAGTTAACTGCTGCTGCCAATACTTCAGGGGCAATCAATTGTTATACTCCCAACAATTCGATTGACCTGACCGTGAGTGGCGGAACGCCGAATTACAATTATAACTGGAGTAATGGATCAACAGCCCAGGATCCTACCGTGTCAACAGGGGGTACCTATACCGTCACCGTTCGGGATGCCAGAAATTGCACTACTACGGCAACGGTGTCCATTACTGCGGATATGGTACAACCGACGGCTGTTATTACTCCTCCTGCGCAACTCAATTGTAACACTACCACGCTTACCCTGAATGCAGGCGGTTCCTCGCAAGGCCTTGATTTTCAATATCAATGGTCGGGTCCGGGCATTACCTGTTGCAGTACTACGCTGATGCCTGAAATCAACCAGGGGGGCATTTATAGCCTCACGGTTACGAATACGCTGAACGGGTGTACCAGGGTAGCCACGGTCAATATTCAAAATAACAACAACCCGCCCAATGCCAATGCTTCAGCGCCGTTTAATATAGGTTGTAATCATCCGACTGTTGCGCTGAGCGGATCGGGATCGACCACCGGCGCAGGTATTACCTATCAATGGACAACGATCAATGGCAATATTCAAAATGGTGCGACGACTTTGAGTCCGATGGTCAATCAGGCAGGCACGTATACCTTGGTGGTCACCAATTCGAACACGGGCTGTACGGCAGAAGAAAGTGTGACTATCAGCGGCGATACGCAGTTGCCCACCGCTGTTATTGCGCCTCCGGGGATTGTGGATTGTTTCAATCCTGTTATTCAGTTAAATGGTACCGCCAGCTCGCAGGGGCCTCCCGGGTTTACCTACAACTGGACGGGCAGTCCAATTGCAGGCGGTGGCACTACGCTGACGCCCAACGTGTCAACAGGTGGTACCTATACCTTGATTGTCACGAACCCGGGCAACAGTTGTACGGCCGGCGCTACGGTTACCGTTATGACCAGTTTGGCCCAGCCCAATGCCGTGGCAACCGTACCCAATGGTATCAACTGTCAAAATGCAACGGTTACCATCAACGGGACAGGCTCCAGCACCGGCTCCGCTTTTACGTATCAGTGGTCAACTACCAACGGCAATATTCAATCAGGCGGCAATACCCTCAATCCTGTTGTCAATCAGGGTGGTACGTATGTCCTGATTGTTACCAATAATACCAATGGCTGTACGAGGCAGGTGTCCGTCAATGTAACCCAGGATCAAAGCGTGCCGCAGGCAAATGCAGGCTCCGATCGTCTCCTGAACTGCCTGACCCAAAGCATCCAACTGACAGGATCCGGCACTACAGGGCCGGGGTACACATTTGCCTGGTCTGCCAATCCGGGGGCTTTTGCATCCGGGCAGAATACCTTTACTCCAACCGTCAATCAGCCTGGTACTTATACCTTGCAGGTTACAAATACCAATACAGGTTGTACCAGCTCGGATGTAGTGGTTATCACATCCAATTTCAGCACGCCTGTTGCGCAAATTCTGGTGCCGGGTGTGATTACCTGCGGATCACCCACCATTCAATTAAACGGGAATAATTCTACGTCCGGCTCCATGATTACGTACAACTGGACCGTTATTGCCGGCGGGCAGATTGTCGGAAGTAACAGCGATCCGACGGTAACTGCCGGTTCGACAGGTACGTACAGGTTGCTTGTTACGAATCTGGAAAGTGGCTGTACGGCATTGGCGCAAGTGACCGTTTCCCAGAATATCACCCCGCCGCTTGCAGAGGCCGGGCCTTCGGGAAGTTTTACCTGCCAAAACCCGACAGTGACCCTGAGCGGGGCAGGCAGCTCGGTTGGCCCCAACTTTTCCTACCAATGGTCAACCTTTGACGGAAATATTGAAATGGGGGCAACCACACTTAATCCCGTGGTGAATATGTCCGGAACGTATACAATCGTTGTGACCAATACAGCGAATGGTTGTTCTTCGCAGGATGTCGTTACTATTACGACCGATCAAAACCTGCCCTCGGCTGTTGCCGGGCCTGACCTTACACGCACCTGCACCATGACCACGCTGACACTCGATGGAAGTCTTTCGAGTTCCGGCCCGGGTATGCAATATCAGTGGACCGCAAATCCCGGTACTATTTTATCCGGCGCGAACACCCGCAACCCGGTTGTGAGCCAGGCCGGTGTGTACACCCTTTCTGTAACCAATGTGAATACGGGTTGTACGGATACCGATATGGTGCTTGTAGCCAATAATATTGTCAATCCGGTGCCCGTCATTTTACCGCCCACACAATTAAGCTGCAATACGGCCACGACCATACTGGATGCAAGCGGCAGTACGATGACCGGCACTCCGGTGTACAATTGGACAACTTCAGATGGATTTATTGTAAACGGTAACAATTCCCCCACGCCACAGGTCAATGCGCCGGGTATTTATCAACTGACTATTACCAATAGTGCTAACGCTTGTTCTGCCACTGCACAAGTAACTGTTAGTCAGGATGTTGCACTTCCCGATGCGGTGGCCGCAGCAAACGACCTGCTTACCTGTCAGAATGCGCAGGTACAATTAGACGGGCAAGGTTCGTCCACAGGTAGTCTCTTCCAGTATCAGTGGATTACTACGGATGGTTATATCGTTGCGGGGGATCAAACCTTAAATCCGACGGTCAATATCGTAGGTACGTACACGCTGACCGTATTAAGTACCGGAAATGGCTGTACCAATACGGTATCTGTGCAGGTTCAAAGCAGCCAGGAGTTCCCGCTGGCGAATGCAGGGCCGCCACAAACGCTTACCTGCGCACTGGAAGAACTTTCACTGAATGCAAGCGGTTCCAGCCAGGGCAGCGACTTTGCATACATCTGGGACACCCCCGATGGAAATATTGTTTCCGGAGGC
>JAYSZC010000665.1:0-1446 GCA_043738235.1 Lewinellaceae bacterium
CGGCAAATTCGATACTGTTGTCCCCTACCTGGGCTGTACTGCCACCTTCGTCATGTATGACCCGCGCCACACGTTCCAGCATTTTTTCGGTCACGTCCATCATCCAGTTGTAGTCCTTGTAGGCGACATAAAATTCGAGCGCTGTGAATTCCGGGTTGTGGGTGCGGTCCATGCCTTCATTGCGGAACATCTTGGCAAATTCATACACGCCGTCAAAACCCGCTACGATCAGTCGTTTGAGGTACAGTTCATTGGCGATACGCAGGTACAACTGCATATCCAGCGTATTGTGGTGCGTGACGAAGGGCCGGGCTGCGGCGCCGCCGTGAATGGGTTGCAGGATGGGCGTTTCCACCTCCAGCAGGCCCAGTTCATCGAGGTAGGTCCGCATGGTTTTGATCAATTTGCTGCGTTTGATGAATATCTGCCGAAATTCGGCATTCACCGTCAGGTCGACATAACGCATCCGGTAACGCTGTTCCGGATCGGTAAAAGCGTCAAACACATTGCCTTCGGCGTCTTTTTTCACCACCGGCAGTGGGCGCAGCGCTTTAGACAGGAATTTGAAAGATTGCACATGTACGCTCACTTCGCCGGTTTTGGTGCGAAAAGCAAAGCCTTTCACGCCGACATAATCTCCCAGGTCGAGCAGTTTTTTGATGACCGTATCAAACATCGGCGAGTTTTCATCGCCGCCGTTGATTTCTTCCTTGCGTAAATACAACTGGATACGACCCGTGGTATCCTGCAAATTCATAAACATGGCTTTTCCGGCTTCCCGGGTAGCCATGATCCGACCGGCCAATGAGACTTCCCGGTAGTTCAAGCGGTTTTTTGTGCCGTCTTCCAACACTTCTTCCTGGTAATTGGCAACAATATCGGCAGCAAATGCCGTCACATCAAACATCTCGGCAGGATATGGATCGATGCCGAGTTCGCGGAGTTTTTGCAGCGATTCGCGGCGGAGGAGTTCTTGTTCAGTCATATGATAGTTATCGGTTATTCGTTATCAGTTATCCGGGGTGGTAAAGGTCAATCCCTTTATTTACAGTACCCCAAACGAATTTACCTTAAAATGGTTGTTGGAAAAGAAGCGCAAAAGTAGCAGGATAAGAGAAAACCGCTGCTAAAAGTTCCTTTTTAAAATCGTGTTTTGGTGTTTTGGGGTTTTAGTGTTTTTGGGTGCTTCGCGTTTGGCCTCGCCCCCGACCCCTGAAGGGCAATGTCGTTGATTTAGCGGAGCGTGACCCTGAAAGGGTCAAATATGAATAGCCCCGTATGAAATGCGGGGATTTTATGAAAAACGTTATAACAACTCTGAAAGGGTTGAATGTGAGGTTGTTACGTACAGACTCCATTTTGTTCAACCCTTTCAGGGTTGCTAAAACTCGAACATTTTTCCCCGAATTGCATTCGGGGCTATTCATATTCAACCACTTCGTGGTT
>JAYSZC010000666.1:0-9202 GCA_043738235.1 Lewinellaceae bacterium
GAGGTTTCGGGCCTCCCAGATGCCAACGCTGTCCGACAACGGATCCTCATTTTCCGCATCCGCAGGGCGGCGATTGCGCTGCCGCTGATTGAACATAAAATCAGAAATATAGTAGTCGAAATCGTCTTTTTCGCGTTTGGCAAGACGTCCGTCGCTCAGGAGTTCCCAAAAATCATTGAATTTGGTGGAAGGCACCGGCGAGCCGTCGGAATCGATGGTGTAAAAGCGCTGAATCTCGTCGAACAGCACAATAGAAGGGCTGTTGTCGGTAATACTGTTGGCTTTCAAGATGGCGCTCACGCTGCTGAAATAAGTGGTATTGTCCGAATTGCCCAGTTCTACTTCTGCAAAACGCTCCTGAAAATCAAGGTATTGCACCATTTTCCTGACGAGGTCGGTTTTACCCACACCTGTCATGCCCCAGAGGCAGACAATAATGGGGCGGGTCAGGATTTCGGGCATGAGGTACCACACCTGGATATAGTCGAGCAGGTTGTCAATGATTTCGTCGATGCCAACAAAATCTTCTTTCAGCCTTATGCGCAGGAGTTCCAGGGCAGCGCGGCGTTCACGCAGTCGGTTCTGGTCAATGTTAAAGGATGGTTTTTCCATAGCAGTGCAAAGAAACGAAACCTTTGATTAGTTATCGGTTATCCGTTATCTGTTATCGGGCTTTCAGGCTGGAGTTGCTAATTGATGCACCATCCATTTCCCTTTGTCGAAACGGATAACCGATAACCGAAAGGGAGAAGACATGGTTCCTCATTTGCCATTTCCAGCCTGAAAGCCCGATAACGGATAACCAATAACAGATAACCAAAACTCACTGCCCCAGCAAAATCGGCGTACTTTTTCCGTTCATAAAAATCACCTTCGCGTTGGGCGATGTGGCAATTTCACGTTGGGCTTTGATTTGCTCGTACTGAATCAGTTTGTCTGTCAGTGTGGAAGTCAGGATGCGCTGGTAGTCAGAAATACCCTGGGCTTCCACCCGTTTGCGGTCGGCTTCCTGTTTTTCTTTTTCCAGCACGAATTTCATTTTTTGCGACTCCTGCTCTGCGTTGATTTTGGATTCGATGGTTTGTTTCACCGATTCCGGCAACTGGATATTGCGGATCAGCAGGTTTTCCAGCACGATGCCGCGTTCAGTAAATTCTTTTTCGATGGACTGAAAAATCTTCTGTTGAAATTCCTCGCGTTTAGTGGAATACAGTGCTATAGCATCGTAAAACACGGCGTTATCACGTATTTTGGTGCGGGCAACCGGGCGAACGATCACATCTTTAATGTCTTTGCCGATAGAACGAAGAATATCCGGCGCTTTTTCAGGAATGATGTGGTACAATACAGACAGGTCAATGATTACCTCCAGGCCATCGGCGGTGAGTACCCGAATGGCATCATCACCTTCCTGGTCGCCTTCATCATGTACGGCCGACATCGTGTAGTTCTGGGTGCGTACATCAAAATGCACCACATCGATCAATGGATTAACGAAGTTCAAACCTTCGGTAAGCACCTTGGGTTGGACTTTGCCGAACAGCGTTTGAACGCCTACTTCACCCGGCTCTATCTGTACAAAACAGGAACTCAATAGGCCGAGTAGAATAAGCCCTGTGCCGATAATACGCCCCGTTTTGCGGGCGCTTACAAAATTGGGATTCATTTTGGCGAACATACCGCCGAGCGCGATGGCTAATATGCCAATAATAATGAGAAACATAGTTGCTAATTGAATGAAGGTTGAGAAAAAGTTGGTTGTTTATATCGCCGAACTAAACTGCCTCAAAAAGCGCACATCGTTTTCAAAAAGCAGGCGAATGTCGCCGATTTCATACAGGCGCAATGCCTGCCGTTCGATGCCCATACCGAAGGCAAATCCACTATATTTATGCGCGTCGATGCCGCAATTTTCGAGCACCTGCGGATCAACCATGCCGCAACCGAGTATTTCGAGCCAGCCAGTGCCCTTGGTGAGCCGGTAATTTTTTTCCGTGTCGGTGCCGAGCCAGATGTCCATTTCAGCAGATGGTTCGGTGAACGGGAAAAAAGAAGGGCGCAGGCGGATCCGGGTCGCGCCGAACATTTCCTGCGCGAAATACAGTAGGGTTTGTTTCAGATCGGCAAAGGATACGCCCTCGTCGATGTACAAACCTTCCACCTGGTGAAACTGGCAGTGCGAACGCGTCGAAATGGTTTCGTTGCGGTACACACGTCCTGGCGCGATAATACGAATGGGTGGTTTGCGGTTTTCCATCACCCGAGCCTGTACCGGTGAAGTATGCGTACGCAGCAACATGCCCGGCGCATCCACCACGTAAAAGGTGTCTTGCATATCGCGGGCAGGGTGGTCTTCGGGCGTATTCATGGCCGTGAAATTGTGCCAGTCGTCTTCAATTTCAGGGCCGTCGGCTACGCTGAATCCCATGCGGGTAAAAATCTCTACAATGCGGTTGAGGGTTACGGCTACCGGGTGACGTGAGCCGAGCGGTAAGGGCTCGCCGGGAGCCGTGAGGTCGAGCGACTGCCCTTCGCCGCTTTCCGCCTGCGCCTCGAACACACCTTTCAGCGACTGGTATTTTTCTTCCGCCTGCTGCTTGAGCGTATTCATCAGTTGGCCGTAAGCGCGTTTCTGCTCGTTGGGCACCTGGCGCATTTCCTCCATCAGGTTTTTCACCAGTCCTTTGGAGCCTAAATACCGGATTCGAAAGGTTTCCAGCGCTTCGGTGTTGGCGGGCGACTCGGCTGCAATGGCCGCGATGGTTTGTTGTGCTGTTTCAAAAATATCGGACATGTTTAGTACGCTGTTTTATCTTCCTTTTTCTTCCAGGCGCGAAAAACCTCCAGGGCTTCGTCGCGCAGTAGCGGGATCATGGGTATCTTTCTTTGTTCCAGCGCAACTGTCATTTCATCGTAAATCAACGCATCGTCGAACTGAATATCGGCGGCATCCATGCGGGTGCAGCCGAAAAACACCCGATCGGGGCGCGCCCAGTAGATCGCTCCAAGGCACATCGGACAAGGCTCGCAGGAGGTGTAGATATCGCAGCCGTCCAGTTGATAACTACCGAGATTTTTACACGCATCGCGGATAGCAACCACCTCGGCGTGGGCCGTGGGATCGTTGCTGGAGGTCACACGGTTGTTGCCGCGCCCTACAATTTTGCCGTCTTTTACCACAACAGCGCCAAATGGCCCGCCTTCGTTGCGCTCCATCCCTTCCAGCGATTGTTGTATGGCTTCCCGCATGAATTGTTCCATGTTATTTCCTTTTATGTAACTCCGCCATAAACCTGGTCAGTTCATCCATCGAATAAAACAATACCTCCCGGGGTTTTGAACCTTCCGCCGGGCCGACAATGCCGAGTCCTTCGAGTTGATCCATGATGCGGCCTGCGCGGTTGTAGCCTAATTTCATACGCCGCTGTATCATACTTGTGGAGCCATGTTGTGTTTCCACCACCAATTTGGCGGCATCCTCCAGCATATCGTCCATGTCGGCCAGGCGGAACTCTTTGTTGCCGCCACCGCCACCGGGTTCGCCGTCTGGATGAAATTCGGGCAGGAAGAACGGCTCCGCAAAACCCTGTTGATTGGCAATAAACTCAATCACGCGTTCCACTTCCGGCGTATCCACAAAGGCGCTTTGCAGGCGGATAATGTCGCCGCCGACACTCAAAAGCATGTCGCCGCGACCGGTCAGTTGCTCGGCCCCGCCGGTGTCGAGAATGGTGCGCGAGTCGACTTTGGAAGCGACCTTAAAGGCGATCCGCGCCGGGAAATTGGCTTTGATTACACCGGTGATAATGTTCACCGATGGCCGCTGCGTGGCAATAATCAGGTGAATACCTACGGCCCGCGCCAATTGCGCCAGGCGCCCGATCGGCAATTCGATTTCCTTGCCCGCCGTCATAATCAGGTCGGCAAACTCGTCGATAATTAGTACGATGTAGGGCAGAAAGCGGTGGCCCTTATTGGGGTTCAGGCGGCGACCGACAAATTTTTCATTGTATTCGGAAATGTTGCGCACCTCGGCCTTTTTCAGCAGGTCGTAGCGCGTTTCCATTTCAATAATCAGCGAATTGAGGGTATGCACCACTTTGGTCGTATCCGTCACGATCGGCTCCACCTGGTCGGGCAGGAAGCCCAGGAAGTGGTTTTCGAGGTGGGCATAAGGGAACAATTCCACTTTTTTCGGGTCGATCAGGATCAGTTTGACCTGCGAAGGGTGCTTTTTGTACAGCAGCGACATCAGTACGACGTTGATGCCGACCGATTTACCCTGGCCGGTAGCACCCGCTACGAGCAAGTGCGGCATTTTGGTCAAATCGGCCACAAACACCTCATTTTGAATGGTTTTGCCCAATGCAATCGGCAATTCCATTTTGGCGCGTTTGAATTTTTCATCCATCAATACCTCGCGGATACCGACGGTCTGGCGCTTTTTATTGGGCACCTCGATACCGATGGTGCCTTTGCCCGGAATTGGGGCGATGATACGGATGCCGAGGGCCGAAAGGTTCAGGGCAATATCGTCTTCGAGGTTTTTGATTTTGGAAATACGAATGCCTTTGGCCGGGATAATTTCGTAGAGCGTCACCGTCGGACCGATGGTTGCCTTGATTTTTTCAATTTCGATTTTGAAATACATCAGGGTTTCCAGAATCTGGTTTTTGTTGGTTTCGAGTTCCTCGCGGTCAATTTCCAAAACGGAGTTGTCGTGCTCGACCAGCAATTGCAGGTGCGGGTATTCGTAGCCGGACAGTTCAAGCGTCGGGTCGTACGGCTCTGTCAGATTAGCGGTATCTTCCTGAACAGCCACCACAGGCGGTTTGTAAGCATTCGCTTCATCGGGCGTCACGATAGCCGGCGCGACCGGGACGATGATTTCCAGGTCGCCGTCGAGGCCGGGTCTGAGCGGCTCGGGACGGGGCGGTAGTTCCTGTTTGGACACATCGGAAAACAGCGCCGAACGCTGGCTCAGGTCGAGCGCCAACTGGGTGGCAGAAGGCGTCGCTGCGGCGATCGACGGAGCGGTTGTTCCTTGCCCATCAATACTGCTCATCGCTTCGTTGATGGTATTGACGGAAGCTTTTTCCGTGCGCTGGCGGGCCATGCGGGCTGCGTCGGCGGCTTTGCGGCGTTGGCCGAAATTGCCGGTGAGCAGATCCTGCCAGGCCAGTTTGGTCTCATCCCAGAGTTTTATCCAGGTGAATTCCTCCAGATCGGGGTTGTTCGACCAAACGAAAGTGGCTACCAAGGCAAAAATCATCAGGGCCACGGTGCCGATCACCCCCAGGAAATTCTGGATATATTCGCTGATGGCCTGCCCGAAAACGCCTCCCCAGGGGAATTCCAATGTTTGTAAAAAGAAAGAACTCACCACGGAAATAATCACCATCAGGATGACGGTCCGTTGCATCGTGAGCATCAGGTACCCTATGCCGGAGCGACGTACGAGAGCAAGTCCATACTTGTACAGCAGGTACACAAAACCATAGGAGGCTATCCCAAAACCCCAGTAAATAATGGTGTCGGAGACAAAAGCGCCCAAGCGCCCCAGCCAGTTGTCCACCGGGAGGTCGTCCCAGAAAACATCCCAGGAGAATCGGAAGACGATGTCGTGGTCGTTTTTCCAGGTAAAAAAATACGAGGTGAACGCTATAAACAGGTAGAACGACAGGAACAGGAAAAAAATCCCGAACAGTTTCGAGACCCTTTCACCGTCGAAGTTCATACTGAGTTGTCCGCGTTTTTTTGCCGCCATGCAGTTGGAAATATCGGGTTGGGGATAATTATGCGTCGCAAAAGTAAAAGAAGCCGGGGAAAAGGGATGCTTTTATTTTATCGCATATCATCCCTCGTCTTTCCTCCGCGCTTCTTCCTCCATCCGCTTGCGCAGGGAAAGCGGGCGCATATCCGTCCACACCTGTTCTATATAGTCCAGGCACTCTGCTTTGCTGCCTGATTTGCCGGCATCATTCCAGCCCAAGGCATTTTCCCGGTCTGCCGGCCAGATCGAGTACTGTTCTTCGTGGTTGACCACTACTTTGTAGATTGTAGTGTCTTCGCGTTCGTCATTGAATTGATTTTCCATTTGATATATTTTTGCGTCAAAAATAATCTGCTACTTGCATATTGTCCAAAAAGAAATTCAAATTTCACGGTCTTCCACCCACATTTTTCCAAAAAATCCTTTGTTATTTCATCTGACAGCGCGTACCTTTGCCCGCCCTTTCGAGGAGAGGGTTTTATTCACTAAATTCAAGCAACAAGTATGTTCGCAATTGTTTCCATCGCCGGTCAACAATTTAAAGTTGAGGAAGGTCAGCAGATCTTCGTCCACCGGCTGGCAGCGAATGAAGGAGAGTCTGTTTCCTTCGACGCCGTACACCTCATCGAGCATGAGGGCACAGTCTCTATCGGTACACCGCACATTGGTGGCGCCAACGTCAACGCCAGTGTAATTGGCCACGTAAAAGGTGATAAAGTGATCGTTTTCCACAAGAAACGCCGCAAAGGCTATCGCAAGAAAAACGGCCACCGCCAGTCGTTCACCAAAATCAAAATCGAATCCATCGCAGGTTAATTAAACCCTGCTCGGATCGCTCCAGCAAAAACCATCTCTTCTCATTGACAATTTACTCTTTGAAAAATGGCACATAAAAAAGGTGTAGGTAGTACCGATAACGGTCGCGACAGTAAAAGTAAGCGCCTCGGTGTAAAACTCTTTGGCGGCCAGGTCGCCATCGCAGGAAATATTCTTGTTCGTCAGCGCGGCACTCGTTTTCACCCGGGTGAAAATGTATACATGGGCCGCGACCACACGTTGCACGCTGCGATCGACGGCGTTGTATCGTTCAAACGCGGCAAACACGACCGCAGTTTTATCAGCGTCCTTCCCGCCGCAGTGGTAGTTGAAACGCAGGTAAAAGAAGTAGTGGCCCCTGCTGCGCCAAAAGCAGCAAAACCGGCCGCTCCTAAAAAAGCAGCCGCTGCTCCGGTAGCGGAAGCAGAAGTAGCGGAAGAGCAAGTAGCAGCTGTCGCTCCCGTGGCAGAAGCAAGAGCGGAAGAGAAAAAAGCCGCCGCGCCGAAGAAAGAAAAAGGCCCGAAACTCGACGACCTGAAAATCGTGGAAGGTGTAGGCCCGAAAATTGAAACCCTGCTCAAAGAAGGCGGTATCAGTACCTGGGCTGAATTATCGGAAGCCCCGGTGGATCGCCTGAAAGAGATTCTGGACGCCGCCGGCCCGCGCTACCAGATTCACGATCCCAGCACCTGGCCCGCTCAGGCGAAGTTTGCCGCAGAAGGCAAATGGGAAGAACTGAAGGAATATCAGGATATGCTGATGGGCGGTCGCGACACAAAAGATTAATAGTTTGAAAATGCTGCTTGCGAAAGCGGCATTTTCTTTTTATAATTGCAGCTCAAAACAGATCCGACATAAGAAGTTTTTGTTTTCATAGCTTAATTTTTTAGTTGTTGCCCCGGCTGTAATTAGTCGGGGTTTTTTATTGGTGTGTATTTTAGGATGCGAGTATTCGAGTATCTGACTGACAACTAAAGCCAATACTCGATTACTCGCATCCTCAACTACGCATCAAAAGAATTGATTGCCCAACCAACATGCAATTGAATAACACCCTGGACAGCGCCCGCCAGGCCGATCGACAAGACCCGCTGCGCGACTACCGCGATCAATTTATTTTCCCGCAACACCAGGAGCGGGATTGCCTCTATTTCTGCGGCAACTCGCTTGGGTTGCAGCCCAAAGGCATCCGCCCTGCCATCCTCCGCGAACTGGATCACTGGGCCGAACACGGCGTGGAAGGTCATTTCCGTGGCGATATGCCCTGGATGCACTACCACCGGTTCCTGACGGATGCTGCTGCCCGGATGGTCGGCGCCCTGCCACAGGAGGTAGTCGTGATGAATACCCTGACCACCAACCTTCACTTGATGATGGTGTCCTTTTACCGCCCCACGGCAAAACGTTTCAAAATCGTGATGGAAGCGGGCGCTTTTCCAAGCGATCAATACGCCATGGAAAGCCAGGTGCGCTGGCATGGTTTCGATTCCGCCACGGCGATTATCGAAATGGCGCCCCGCCCTGGAGAAGATACGCTGCGAACCGCAGATATTCTGCAAACAATTGAACAAGAAGGAGATAGCATTGCTGTGGTGATGTTCGGCGGGGTCAATTACTACACAGGACAATGGTATGATCTGGAAAAAATTGCCGCTGCCGGTCGGCGCGCCGGCGCATACGTCGGTTTCGACCTGGCACACGCCGCCGGGAATGTACCGCTCCAGCTGCACGACTGGGGCGCCGACTTCGCCGTGTGGTGCAGCTACAAATACATGAATTCAGGTCCGGGCGGGCCTTCGGGCGTCTTTGTACACGAACGCCACGCCGACAGCCCCGACCTGCCGCGTTTTGCGGGCTGGTGGGGACACGACGAAAACGAGCGTTTCCAAATGAAAAAGGGCTTCAAACCCATGTACGGCGCTGCGGGCTGGCAACTCAGCAATGCCCAGGTTTTCAGTTTTGCAGCCCATAAAGCCAGCCTCGATCTCTTCGACAGCGCCGGCATGGAAGCACTCCGGGCCAAAAGTCTGCAACTGACGGCCTTCCTTGAACATCTGCTGGACGAAGCCGACAAGGGCCGGAATATGTACCGGATCATTACGCCCCGCGACCCGGCTGCACGGGGCTGCCAACTCTCGCTGCTCACCGATGATCGCGGCAAGGCGCTGTTTCAGTACCTGTCCGAACACGGCGTCATGGCCGACTGGCGGGAACCGAATGTGATTCGTTTTGCGCCGACGCCGCTGTATAACAGATTTGAAGATGTATGGCAATTAGGGGAGTTGATTGACAAGTTTTCATAAAATGCAAAAATCTATAATTTAAAATTTAAACCTAAAATGCGAATGCTTACTCTTGAAAAACTAAAACAAGACGCTACAAATTTTAGTCTGCTAATCAAAAACTCATACATAGACTCGTATCCTGAATTTGTTAAATATTTCAAGCAAATAGATACAATAGGGTGGCACCACATGGTTATCGGTAGCCACTTTGTATACGGATGGATGCCTACTATAGCCGCCGCAAAGTGGTTTTGAAAGAAATCTATGCCACCTTCACCGCCGGCAGTCGTTGAAAGTTAAGGCGCATGAGGCTGCGTAATTCGGTTTT
>JAYSZC010000667.1:0-3515 GCA_043738235.1 Lewinellaceae bacterium
TTCCTGGAACCAACCCAACAGGAAAGCCTGGTCAGTTTTAACCTGGCCCGGCTGGAATACAAACGGGGCAACCACAGCGCTGCGCTGCGACTGCTGCAAACGGCAGATTTTAAAGACCTGGTGAACAACATGATTGCCAAAACGCTGCTCTTGAAAATATACTACGAACTGGAAGAATTTGACCTGCTGGAATCGCACCTGGATACGTTTCGGCAGTTTATCCGGCGCCGGGAACTGAGCGATTACCACCGTCGCAATTACCTGAATATCATCACGTTTGTAAAAAAAATAACCGCCCTGCCACCGGGTAACCGCACAGAAAAAGCAGCGCTCCGCACAGAAATTGAACAGGCTGAAGTACTGACGGAACGGGAGTGGTTGCTGGAACAATTGGAACGAAAATAGCAGACAAACAACTACTTATGAAAAAACGCTTTTCAACACTCCTTTTCCTTTTTGGTTTTTATGCTGCTATTCACGGGCAAACGCTACTGAACTCCCGCCAGATCAACCCGGATCACGGCAATCCCAACTACGGCAGTTTGTGCCAGCAAATAGAACGGACGCCGGAAGGCAAAATATTTGTGTACGGCACGTATGATCAGTTCAGCAATAATTTTGAAGGCTTGTTTGCGAATGCCGCCGGAAGTCGCCGCTTTATCGCTGCTTATCAGCCCGACGGACAAATCGAATGGGTGCGCGGCGTTTCCGACGAAACGTCATACAGGACCTGGATGTCCTATGCGCCTGCCGGAGGGCATCTGTACTGGGCTTCTGATTTCACCGGTTTATTGCATATCGGTACGGATATCATGTCTACGACCGACACGGATGAAAGTATCGTGGTCGGCAGGTACGACGCTTCCGGAAATTACCAGAACGCTTTTGTGATCGGCAGCATCCATACCTATGAAAGGGTGAAGGATATTGCCAGCGATGCGGATGGCAACGTGGTGGTACTGCTGACGACCAATGCTGTGGGGGCTTACCTTGGACTTAACCTGCAACCGGCGCTCGATGTGCCCATTTCCATGATTCTGGCGCGGTATACTCCCGGAGGAACCTTGTTGTCTGCTGCGCTCGTCGGCGCTTCTCAGTATGATTTCGGACAATTCAGTCTGGCGCCCGCGCCCGGCGGCGACTGGTATGTCGGCGGTTTAATGTATTCCGGCAAAGTGGTGCTGGCAGGAACGGACATCCCGGAGATTGGAAGCGGAATCCTTCGCTGGAATTTAAACGCCGGACTGGTGTGGGTATCGCCTGTGCTGTCCATTGCCAATAATTGCCAAATCCATGACATTGCCAGCGACCAAGCCGGAAACATCGCTTTTGCAGGTTCCTTTATCGGGCAGTTGCAGGCGGGTAATCCAAGAAGTATGAGTCGCTACAACATTGATGTTTTGGTTGGTAAAATGGACGCTGCCGGGCAGATACTCTGGTCGCGCAACGGCGACGATGATTCCAATTTTTCGGAAACAGCCTACGGCGTTACAACGGATGCCGACGGCAATGTGTACATCACCGGCGGCTGTAAGGGCGGGCTTGTTTTTGAAAACGGCGGCGTATGCGATGATGGCCCGTACAGTGTTTCATTTATTGCCCGCTTTAACGCCGACGGCGGTTATGCTTGGGCGAATTGCAACGGCAGCGGAACAGGCATCGACCTGGTGGTTCAACCGGATCAAAGCATTTTTGCAACCGGAACTACCGCAAACGGCGTCGGCGCAAGCAATACCAATTACCTGAACCACTGGGCCAATTACGACCTGAGCGTGCAAGCGCTTCCAAAAACGCGCTACTGCACCGGCGATACCATCCCTTTATACTGGAATGTGGAAGGGACGACTTATCCGGCCGGAAGCACCGTGCAGGTTAGTATCCTGGATTCAGCGGCCATTATTTATACCTTCAATTACCAGTCAACCGGCGGCAATTCCGGGGTGGTCAATTTTGTTGTCAATGACGGCTTTAACCTCGCCGGAGACCGCACCCTTTTCCTGAGCCTGAAAATTGCCGGACAAAATGCCGCAAGATCCACAGGATTTATAGTGTTACAGTCGCCGGTTCCGTTTTTTCCGGTACCCGATCAGCCCTCCTGCATAGGCAGCAATCGCTGGTTGCAACCGTTCAGCCAGTATCAGGATCCCCACCTGGTGCACTGGGAACCGTCGGCCAACCTGCTGCACGCGGATAGCATTGCCGCACAGGTGCAAAATGTCCAAGAAAGTATAACATACCGGGTATTTTTTACCGACACCATCAAAGGTTGTGTCCGGAGCGATACGGTCAGAACGATCCTGTACGATTATGAAGCCCATCTGGCAGGACCCACGATGGTGTACGGTGTGGATAGTTATGATTATTTTGCAACCGTAAGTGGCACGCTTCATCCGCCTTACACCTATCAGTGGCTCAATAACCCAAATACCGGCAGTCAAATCCCGTTGTACGTATTCGATACGAATTACGCAGCCGTGACCGTCAAAGACTTTTATGGCTGCGAACGACACGACTCGCTTTATGTATTGTACCACCCCGCCCGGATTTTGCGTGGCCGGGTTTTGAATCAGGATAGCACCGCAGGTATGCCTTTTACGCCGGTTGAAGTGTACAAAAAAAGCAATTCAGGGCAGTCCGTTTCCCCCTACCATTTCTTTTTAACGGATAATTTCGGCTACTTCTATGATGAAATCAGCGGTTCGGACAGCCTCATTCTGGTACGGGTACGTCCGGATACGCTGTTACACCCGCAGACCGCCCCCACCTGGTATACGCGCAAATTCTTTGTTCAGAACGCTGTAGATATTTCCCTCGCAGAAGATACCATCGACCTGGCGCCGATCCGCTTGCTGGATGTACAGATGTTGCCAGATAGCAACGGACTGCTCGGAGGAACGATTTCGTCGTTGCTCCCACAGTTTCAGGACAGTGATTTTCCTGTTCCGGGCCTAGTGCTGTGGATTGCCGATGCCGAGTACCAGCCTTTGCGATTTACCGTGACGGATGAAAACGGCAGATTTCGGTTTGAAAACCTGCCTTTCGGAACCTATTTTTTTATGGTGGATAAATTCAAGGTCAATAATGCGCTGGCGCCTTCGATCACCATCGATGCCGGACGCCCGCAGGCTGATCAGTTGGTCGGCACTTTGCTGGCAGACCGTTTGTTGATGATGGATGTCGTGGCGATAGGCGATCCTGATCTGCCGGGACTACAATGGGTCGTATCGCCCAACCCCTTTTCCGGCGGACTGTTGCGGATGAATAACCCGAATGTGATGAATCAGCCGGTAGAAGTATCGCTTTGTGATGCTACAGGTCGTGTGTTGTTTGTTTCCAATACAACGACGGATGGAGGCGGGCAGGCGCAGGTCAGTTGGCCTATTCGCCAGGAAGGTTTGTTTTTTCTGAAAATCCGGATGCGGGACGGGCAGGTGGTTTTGAAAAAGGTGGTTTTCGGAAAGTATTGATTATCAACAACTTGTTTTTGTGCGTTCGTTGCTCCGGCTTTTAGTGAT
>JAYSZC010000668.1:0-9199 GCA_043738235.1 Lewinellaceae bacterium
GCCCGCACCAGGGCCGGGTCATCTGGCGCGCCTTCGTGTACAGCCCCGACCCGCGCGGCGACCGGTATAAAGAGGCTTTTAATGAATTCAAACCCTTAGACGGACTTTTTGCCGAAAATGTGGTGGTGCAGGTGAAAAACGGCCCCATCGATTTCCAGTCTCGCGAGCCGTTTCACCAACTTTTCGGCGCGATGCCGAAAACGCCGCTGGCGATGGAATTTCAGATTACGCAGGAATACCTGGGTTTTTCCACCAACCTCGTTTACCAGGCTTCCCTGTACAAAGAATGCCTCGATTCGGACACCTACGCCAATGGCAAAGGTGCTACGGTAGCCAAAGTTGTCGACGGTTCCGTACACAATTATTCGTACACGGCCATTGCAGGCGTGGCCAATACCGGTTCCGACCGGAACTGGACGGGCCATCTCATGTCGCAGGCCAACTGGTATGCATTCGGTCGCCTGGCCTGGGACTATACGCTCTCTGAAGCGCAAATCGCCGACGAATGGGTAAAAATGACCTGGACCAAAGAGCCTGCTGCCGTTGCCGTTATCAATAAAATCCTGCTGCAATCGAGGGAAACTTATGTGGATTTCACCACACCGCTCGGGCTGCACCATATCATGGGCCAGGGCATCCATTTCGGCCCGGAACCCTGGCTGTCGCAAAGTGCTCGGCCCGACTGGACTTCTACCTACTACCACCGGGCCGATTCGGCAGGCATCGGTTTCGACCGGACTGCCCGGGGCAGCAATGCGTTGGGATTGTACCACCAGGAAGTACAAAATCAGTGGAATAATCCCGAAACTTGCGACCTGAAATACCTGCTTTGGTTTCACCATGTCGGCTGGAATGAAAAACTGTCGACGGGCAAAACGCTCTGGGACGAACTTTGCAACCGCTACTACCGGGGCGTGGAGGCGGTGGCGCAGATGCAACAGGAATGGAAAAAAGTGCGCCCGGCGGTAGATGCTGAAATGTATGAAGACGTGGCCGGGCGTTTAGCCGTGCAGCACCGCGAGGCGCTCAACTGGCGCGACGCCTGCGTGTTGTATTTCCAGACATTTTCAAAACAACCCATTCCCGCACCATTCAAACAACCGGAAAGAACCCTGGAAGAACTCAAAGAACTGGTGGCGCTTTATCAATTAAAATAACCATTTACATGCTAAAACTCTGTTTTTCAACCCTTTTACTGTGTCTGACAATTGCGCTATCCGCACAAACGGATTCGCAAGGTAAGCCCATTTCTCAGCCGCTCGTTTCCCATATTTACACCGCCGATCCCTCTGCGCATGTTTTTAAAGGCCGGATATTTATTTATCCTTCCCACGACATTGAAACGGGCGCCAAAGAAGACGACGATGGCGGGCATTTCGATATGAAGGATTACCATATTCTTTCCATGAAAAAAATCGGCGGGAAAATGAAAGACCACGGCGTAGCCCTGGACATCAAAAACATTCCCTGGGCAGGTCGCCAGCTCTGGGCGCCGGATGCGGCGTATAAAGACGGCACGTACTACCTCTATTTTCCGGTTAAAGACAAAAAGGATGTTTTCAGGATCGGCGTGGCCACCAGCAAACGTCCGCAAGGTCCTTTTCAGCCCGAACCGCAAGCGATCGAGGGCAGTTACAGCATCGATCCCTGCGTTTTTAAGGATGCCGACGGCAACTATTACATGTATTTCGGCGGCATCTGGGGCGGCCAATTGCAGCGCTGGCAAAACAATACGTACGACGCTGCGGCAAAATTGAAAAAACCGGAAGATGTCGCCCATTTGCCGAGGGTCGCCAGGCTGAACGCGGATATGAAAGGTTTTGCCGAGCCGGTCAGAGAAGTGAAAATCGTGGATGAAAAAGGCAATCTGTTTCGGGAAGGCAACAACGACAAACGTTTTTTTGAAGCGGCCTGGATGCACCGCTACAACGGCAAATATTACTTCTCCTATTCCACCGGCGATTCTCATAATATTTGTTACGCTATGGGTGACAACCCGTACGGGCCGTTTACCTACAAGGGCATCGTTTTGAAACCCGTTCAGGGCTGGACCAATCACCATTCCATCGTCGAGATAAAGGGAAAATGGTATATTTTTTACCACGACGTACAGTTATCGGGTAAAACGCATTTGCGCAACATCAAAGTGACGGAGTTGAAATACCATGCAGACGGAACGATACAGACAATTGAGCCTTATGTTAAAAAGTAAAAAAACCTTAAGCATCCTCCTTTTCAGCCTTTCCCTCTGTCTGTTGTCGCCCGTAGCCGGACAGGTCAGACTGCCACGTCTGATCGGCAAGGGCATGGTCATGCAGCGGGATGCCGAAGTAAAAATCTGGGGCTGGGCGAGCCCCGGCGAAGCGGTTTCGATTCAGTTCCGCGATGCGGTTTACCGCACAACAACGGATAACGAAGGCGCCTGGAAAGTCATGTTGCCGGCATTAAAGGCCGGCGGTCCCCATGACATGTATATCCGGGCAAGCAATGAAATTCGGATTTCAGATGTATTGGTCGGCGATGTGTGGATTTGCTCGGGACAATCGAATATGGAATTGCCGATGAGAAGGGTGAGTCCCCTTTATCCTGATGACATTGCGCATGCCAACAACCCCTTTATCAGGCAATTCATCGTACCTCAGCGGTACGATTTTAATACGCCTCAAACGGATTTGCCCGCAGGCGAGTGGAAGTCCGCCAATCCTGAAACGGTACTCGGTTTTTCTGCGGTGGCTTATTTTTTTGCAAAAGAACTGTATGCATCCAACAAAATTCCTGTCGGATTAATCAATGCCAGCCTGGGCGGCTCTCCGGCGGAAGCATGGCTCTGTGAGGAGGAATTGAAATCTTTTCCGGCATATCATCAGGAATTGCAGCGATTCAAAGACAGCAGTTTGATCCGGCAAATTGAAAGCGGCGATAATGCCAGGATAGGGGAGTGGTACCGGACCTTGCGTCAAAAAGACGAGGGTTACAAAAAAACCGGACAAACATGGCTGGATCCGGCGCTTTCATCCGATGGCTGGAGACTCATGCCCATTCCGGGTTATTGGGCCAATACAAGCCTCGGCCCTGTCAACGGCGTCGTCTGGTTTCGGAAAAATATGCAGATTCCTGCTTCCATGGCCGGGCAAGCGGCATTGCTGAATCTCGGACGAATCGTAGATGCCGACTCCGTTTTTCTCAACGGCATTTTTGTCGGCACAACGGGTTATCAGTATCCGCCCAGAAGGTACAACGTACCGGCAGGATTGCTACGGGCAGGCGATAACACCCTGGTAGTCAGGGTCATAAGCAACACTGGCAAAGGCGGTTTTGTGCCGGACAAACCCTACGAATTAATCGCAGCCGGACAAACCATCGACCTGAAAGGCGACTGGCAATACCGGCTGGGCGCGGTGATGGAGCCACTTGGCAGCCAAACCTTTGTCCGCTGGAAACCGGCGGGCCTGTTTAATGCCATGATCCATCCGCTGCTGGATTACAGGATCAAGGGCGCCATCTGGTACCAGGGCGAAGCCAATACCAGAAACCCGGTAGAATACCGCACATTGTTTCCGGCTATGATACAGGACTGGAGAAGGCATTGGAAACAGGGCGATTTTCCTTTTTTGTTTGTTCAGTTGGCCAATTTTATGGAAGCCCGCGACCAGCCTTCCGAAAGCGCCTGGGCCATGCTGCGGGAAGCCCAGCAACGCGCTTTGTCATTGCCTGAAACAGGTATGGCCGTTACCATTGATATCGGTGAATGGAACGATATTCACCCCCTGAATAAAAAGGATGTGGGCAAACGGCTGGCCTGGGCGGCGCAGAAGATCGCTTATGACAATGAAAAAATCACAGCGGACGGCCCCGTATTTCAATCCATGGAAATCGAGGGCGCTAATGCCGTGCTGGCGTTTGCGAATGCCGGAAAAAAACTCAGAACCAAAGGCGGCGGCCCACTGAAAGGTTTTGCCATAGCCGGCGCGGACCAACGTTTCGTATGGGCCGAAGCGCGTATAAAAAAAAATAAAGTGATCGTACACAGCCCGGATATTCCCAACCCGGTGGCCGTGCGCTATGCCTGGGCAGACAACCCCGCCGACGCCAATTTGTACAACAAAGCGGGGTTACCTGCCGCGCCCTTCAGAACGGATGCCTGGATGCCCGGAACCCTCGTTCAAACCGGGAAAGGACTCAAAGATTATTACAAAGACTATTTTCCCATCGGCGTGGCGGTCAACCCGCGCATGTTGGAACCTGGCGCAAATGCAGATTTTATCACAGCACAGTTCAATAGCCTGACCGCTGAAAACGCTATGAAAATGGGGCCGATTCACCCCGAAGAAAATCGCTACAACTGGGAACCAGCGGATAAAATCGTCGATTTCGCCCTCAAAAACGGCCTGCGTATGCGCGGCCACACACTTTGCTGGCACAGTCAGACACCCGGCTGGTTTTTTAGCGATTCCATCGGAAAAGATGTAGGAAAAGAAGTGCTGCTGGCTCGGCTCAAACGACATATTTATGATGTAGCCGGGCGTTACAAAGGAAAAGTATACGCCTGGGACGTGGTAAACGAAGCCGTACCCGACGGCGGGAGCGACCTATACCGCAAGTCGAAATTTTACAACATCATCGGCGAAGAATACATTGAGAAGGCGTTTGAATACGCCCATGAAGCCGACCCGGATGCCTTGTTGTTTTACAACGATTACAACACGGAAAGTGCCTCCAAACGCGAGCGTATTTACCAGCTGGTTTGGAAACTCAAAGAAAAAGGTGTGCCGATCCACGGCGTGGGTTTACAGGGGCACTGGTCGCTGTACGAACCGACGGCAGAGGAACTGGAAACATCTATCACCCGGTTTGCGGCATTAGGTTTGCAGGTACAGATCACGGAATTGGATGTGTCGGTGTACCCCAAAGAGCACGAACGCCGCGAGCGCAGGCCCACTGATACCGACATATTCACATCGGAAATGGAGGCCCGTCAGGCGGCGCATTATCAAATGCTTTTTGAAGTATTCAGAAAACACAAAGACAAAATAAGCAGCATTACCTTCTGGAATTTATCCGATAAAGCCTCCTGGTTAGATAATTTCCCGGTGCGGGGCCGGAAGGATTATCCCCTGCTTTTCGATCAAAACAATCAACCCAAAAAAGCCTTTCATGCTGTAACAAGGTTTTGAAACCTGTCCGTAAATGTAAGTAAAAGGGCGAAATTGCAAAGGGCAAAATGCAATGTAAATGCTTGATTATGAACACTAATAACCAATAACTAATAACGGATAACTATTTAGAATGAAAGAACAAGATACAAACGACGATTTGGCAACAAAGACGGCAACCGAAACCCACTTTCCGGAAGTTTTTTCCCTCAAAGGCAAAACCGCACTGATTACCGGCGGCGGCAGTGGTATCGGCTTTGATATTGCGAAATGTATGATTGCCGCAGGCGCGCAAGTGGTGATTACGGGTCGCCGGGAATCGGCCCTTCAGGAAGCCGTTTCAAATCTCGGAGAACGGGCACAGTTTGTCGTCAACGACGTTGCTGAATTGGACACGCTGGATCAACTCGTGGAACAGATTGAAACCAACTACGGCCCGATTGACATTTTGGTCAACAATGCAGGTATCAATATGAAAAAACCCGCTTTGGAGGTCTCTGATGAAGATTTTAACCGCATCATACACACTAACCTCCATGCTGTGTTTGCCCTGACGCGCGCTTGCGCCCGGCGCATGGTGGCCCGGAAATCCGGCTCTGTAATTATGATTTCTTCCATGGCAGCCTATTATGGACTTGACCGTGTAGTGGCGTATGCCGCATCCAAATCCGGGGTGGAAGGAATGGTTAGAGTACTGGCATCCGAGTTTTCAAAATTCAATGTCAAGGTAAATGCCATAGCGCCCGGTTTTATCGAAACCAGTATGCTGCGGACGGCTATGAGCAGCGACCCCGACCGGATGAATAAAGCCCTCGACCGCACGCCGATCGGATATTTCGGCAAACCGGAGGACATTGGCTGGGCAGCCGTTTTTCTGGCCTCAGACGCGGCGGGGTACATTACAGGTGTTTCGCTGCCGGTGGATGGCGGCAATGCAATTGGATTTTAAGTGCCTTTTGCCCGGGGGTAGTTCAAATGGTCACCTGGCATCATGCGCTGCTTATTATATTGACGGGGTGACTTCAAGTCACCCTGTCAATATACCGCAACCCATTTTGCCTTTTGTGTTTGCATTTTTTACTTTATTGACATGACATCCAAAAGTAATACTCCAACACCTTCGCCTTTTATTCATGATAACTTCTTGCTTCAAAGCGAGGCAGCGCGGCATTTATACTTTGAGTATGCACAACACATGCCGGTGATCGATTACCACAATCACCTATCGCCGGCAGACATTGCTGCCGATGCTGTTTTTCAGAACCTCACGCAGGTCTGGCTGAACGGCGACCATTACAAATGGAGGGCCATGCGCGCCAACGGCGTTTCGGAAGATTACTGTACCGGCGACAAAACGGATGCGGAAAAATTTGAAAAATGGGCGGCAACAGTTCCGGATACGATCAGAAATCCCCTGTTTCACTGGACGCAGTTGGAACTCAAACGCTATTTTGGCATCGATGCCTTGCTTCGCCCTGAAACTGCCGGGGCCATTTATGAAACCTGCAACGCCTGTTTGCAGAAGCCGGAATACTCCGTGCGCAATCTGTTGCGAAAGATGCAGGTCGAAGTGCTTTGTACCACCGATGACCCAGTGGACAGCCTTGCATTTCATCAAAAAATAGCATCCGACGGTTTTGAAATAAAGGTGCTGCCAACATTCCGGCCCGACAAAGCGATGGCAGTGGAAGATCCGGTTGCGTTTAATCAATATGTAGCGCGGCTGGAGCAGGCTGCCGATGTTGCCATCGGCGACTTTAACGAGTTTTTGGATGCCCTGAAAAAACGCCACGACTTTTTTGCCAAAATGGGCGCCTGCGTGTCCGATCACGGCCTGGAAACGCTGTATTCGGAAGATTACACGGAGACGGACATCAAAAATATCTTCGCCAAAATTCGGGCGGGCAATGTTTTGGACATTTTGGAAATTCGCCGGTTCAAATCGGCCATGCTGGTATATTTCGGCGTGTGGGACTGGGAAAAGAACTGGACGCAGCAGTTCCACCTCGGCGCCTTGCGCAACAACAACTCGCGCATGTTGGCCCGGATCGGCCCGGATACGGGCTGGGATTCTATTGGCGATTTTTCCCAGGGACGCGCTTTGTCCAAATTCCTCGATCGCCTCGACTCCGGCAATCAGTTGGCCAAAACCATCCTGTACAACATCAATCCTGCTGACAATGCGTTGTTTGCCACGATGATCGGCAATTTCAACGATGGTTCGCTGGCCGGAAAAATACAATGGGGGTCGGGTTGGTGGTTTCTGGACCAAAAAGACGGCATGGAAAGCCAGATCAATACTTTGTCCAATATGGGCCTGCTCAGCCGCTTTGTGGGAATGCTCACCGATTCGCGCAGTTTTCTTTCTTTCCCGCGCCACGAATACTTCCGCCGTATTTTGTGCAATGTGATCGGGCGGGATATAGAGAACGGGGAACTGCCCCGCGATTATCCCTGGATCGGCAAGATCGTGCAGGATATTTGTTACAACAATGCGAGGGCGTATTTCAAGTTTAAATAGTTATTAGTTATCCGTTATTAGTTATCAGTGTGGAAGCGCTTGGGGTCGTATCTAAAGGATCGGCGTTAAGAACAGTACAAATTTTTATTTCGTTTTCGCTACCAGAAACTTTCCAGGTTTTAAAACCTGGAAAGTTTAGCACTCGATAAAAAATAAAATTTGATTCTATTTTTAGTCTGATCCTTTTGATACGACCCCAAGCGCTTCCACACTGATAACTAATAACGGATAACCAATAACTAACTCACACCCTCGACACCGGAATTTTCACCACCGAAGGCACCAGCGGTTTTTGATCCGGGTTCTTCTTTTTTTCTTCCTTATCGTACTTTTCGATGATACGGTTGATGTCGTTCCAGCGCAGCCGGCCTTTGACACTGACAAACACAAATTCGTCGGGAGAATGAACGAAAACAACAATTTTTTTCAAGGCTTTCCCACGTTCTTTTCCCATGACCCGAACGTGTGTTTTGCCGTCGCGAACGACCACTAAATCTTCCAGGTGGCGGCGTTTTGCTTTCCGGGTAAAACGTTTGATGTCGCGATCCGTAACGGGGTTTTCGTTGTTTTCAAAAAGCATGAACCGCACTTTGTTTACATTTCGCAGGAGTTTGCGATCCTGTTTTTCCGGCAGAAACCAGGAACCTGCTTCCACGACCCAACTGGGTACGGTCAGGGCCATTCCGTCGTAATCCTTGTATTTCCAGTACAACCAACCATCTTGCGCAGGCAGCGTATGGACTAAAAAAAGCAGACAGATACTACTGAAGATTGCTTTCATGGCGGGTGGATTTAGTCTTTGACTTTCGTTTTCACTTTCACTTTTTCCAAATGCTCGGCTCCATCGATGTCGAGGGTTTTGGACAGTTGCGAGATTTTATCCAGGTCGATTTTTCCGGTAAAACTCAGCATGGTAAATTCATCGGGCGAGCCGACCAGCAACAGCAGTTCTTCGATGATATTGCCGCTGTCTTTTACCCAGATGCGCACGTTCTCTTTGCCGTCGCGCACAGTAAGCAGTTCGGCATATTCGTTTTGCGGCACGCGCGACAAGGCCGATTTGTACATTTCCAGTCCGTCGCCGATGCTGTCGGCAGTGAGAACGCGCAGGCCGCCGAGGTCTTTCACAATATCGCGTACTTTATTCCAGTCTTCGTCGTCGGTTTCAATTTTGGAAACCATCTGGAACATTTTCGGACTGACGAATACCATCGTGAAGCGTTCATCGTCCTGGTATTGTTTGAAGAAACGGGTGATGCCGTCGTTCTGCGCCGAAGCGCTCATGATCGTTACCAGTACAAAAAGTGGCAACAGGAACAATTGCTTTTTCATAGACTCAATTTTGTTTTTGTTTGAAATTATGAAGAGGGGTTAAAACCCCATAGTAAGGTATTTGTACTACTCCCGGCTGAAGCCGGGAGTTATTGAAAAAGCGTTTTGGGTCAATCAATATCGAGCGGCTTATATCAATAACCATCGGCTTCAGCCGGTGGTTAGTCAACAAATGCTATACAGGGGTTTTAAC
>JAYSZC010000669.1:0-3514 GCA_043738235.1 Lewinellaceae bacterium
GTTTAACCAGGTTATTGAGATCCCGGTACAGCTTTTCAACAGATTTTCCCACCGGATGGTTTTTGTCGCCCCATACCACGCGTTTGCCGGACTGGCCGATAAACAGATAGGTATTGGAAGGGTGTTTAAAATCGAGTGTTGTGATGCCGGCGGCATCGGCGGCTTTGAACATCGACTTGGCAACGCGGCGTTTCACCCCTTTTATTTCGGCAATAGAATCGCCCATGGCGGGTTCGTGTTTAAAAATCTGACCATTGTCGAGCAGGATAAAATAGGATTCTTTTCCCACGAAACCGCCGCCGCTGCCCCATTGGAGCTGGTTTTCAGGTAAGTCTGATCCGGCTTGATAACGCGTATGTTTGCAGGCGAAGTTTGTGATGACCAGCGCGAAGAGCAGGAAGAAATAAGGCAAGTGGATTTTCATCGGAAAGAAATGATTTTGGTTAAAAATTTGCTTTACGCAGCAAAGGAACGGTTTCAAAAGAACTTAGTCTGCTATAATTTTTACAGTTTTGCCCCATCGCTTATGAAGAAAAGAACGAAAATATGGTTTTTTCTGTTGCTGGGCATCCTTGCTTTGCCGGCCAGGTTTTTTGCCCAGTCGGGGTTGGCAGACTCGCTACGACAATTGTTGACAACGGCAAAACAAGATACGCAACGCGTCATTTGGCTGACTGATCTTGCCTGGGACATCAACGAATCACACACGGAAGAAGCTGCCGGCCATCTGCAGGAAGCGGTCAGCCTGGCCCGGAAACTGAATTTTAAAAAAGGCGAGGCTACTGCCTGGAATGGTCTCGGCGTGGTGGAAGAAATTCGTGGAAATCTCGCAGAGGCCGAAGTTTTATACAAAAAAGCGCTCGAAATACGTCGAAAACTGGGCAATTTGCACGACCTGGGATCCTCGCTCAACAACCTCGGCGTAATCAATGAAATGGCAGGCCGTTTTGATTCGGCGCTGGTTTTTCACCGCGAAAACCTCAAGATACAACAAGAGCGGCGCGATACCGTCAAAATAGCGCGCGCCCTCTTCAACCTGGCAGGCGCATACCAGGAAATGGGGCTTTACCTGGAAGCCCAAAGTCACCTGTTGGAGGCCCGCCTGTTCCTGGAAGCCCGCAACGACCGGGACGGTATAGCAAAGGTGTATACGCAACTTGGCCATCTTCAACTGGAACTCGACCGCTACCCCGATGCCCTACAATGGTATGCACAGGCGCTCAGGATGCGCGAACGCATCGAAGACCCGGGACGGCTTGCCGAGGTGCTGACCGATTATGCCAATGCGCTCGATGAAGTAGATTCTTCGCAGGTGGCACTCGAATATTACCAGCGCGCCCTGCGCATCTGGAAAGAGATGGACGACCTGCCAGGGCAGGCCAATGTTTACACCAATCTGGGGGATGCCTACAAGCATATCGGCGACTACAGAACTGCGCTCTACTACCTGCAACTGGCTGAAAAAACATGCCTTTCACTCGATAACACACAGGCCCTGATGGAGGTGTACAACACCATCGGCGACGTACACTACCGCGCAGGCCGGCAAAACATGGCGCTGGAATATGTCAGGAAATATTACGGGATTGCACAGGAGACCGGCGATGAAAAATACATCCAGAGCGCTTATAAAGATTTTGCGGAAGTGTACGCGCGCATGGGCGATTTTTCGGAGGCCTATAACTGGCGCGTACAATACGATAGCCTGCGCTACCAGCGGCTGAATGAAAAAATCGGGACTGACTTTGTCCGTAAGGAAGCGGTTTTTACGGATCAGAAAAGACAGGAACAAATTGAAGAACAACGCCGCGAATTGCGGGTGCGCGACGCGGAACTGGCAAGCGGCCGAACCCGCCAACTGGCCCTGCTGGGCGGCGCGGTGTTGCTGCTTTTGCTGGCAGCCCTGTTGTTTAACCGCAACCGAATTCGCGCCCGGGCCAACAGCGAACTGGCATCCAAAAACAAGGCCATCCAGCTCGAACGCGAACGGGCCGACAACCTGCTCAAAAACATCCTGCCCGAAAAAACAGCCCTCGAACTCAAACTGCATAACAAAGTGCAACCTGTTCGATATGAATCTGTTACGGTGATGTTTACCGATTTTAAAAACTTTACCACCATCGCCGAAACCATGTCACCGGAAATGTTGATCTCGGTGCTCGACGAGTGTTTCCGTCTGTTCGATGCGGTGATTGCCAAACACGGGCTTGAAAAAATAAAAACCATCGGAGATGCTTACATGTGCGCCGGCGGCCTGCCGATGGAAAATGATACCCATCCGATCGATACCGTCAACGCCGCTTTTGAAATGCTGGAAGGGCTTCAGCAAGTGATGTTAAAAAAATCGCCCGAACAGCAGGCGGTTTTTGAAATGCGGGTGGGCATTCATACCGGCCCGGTGGTAGCCGGGGTGGTGGGAAGCCACAAATTTGCCTATGATATCTGGGGAGATACCGTGAACGTCGCAGCCCGGCTCGAACAAAGCGGAGTGGCGGGAAAGATCAATGTCTCCGAAACCACGTACGAACGGATCCGGCATCATTTCCGATGCGCCTACCGGGGCAAATTAGCGGCAAAAAACAAAGGTGAAATAGCGATGTATTTTGTGGAAGGCTTGAAAATGGAAAACTAAAAATACCTTTGGCCTTCTTAACAGAAGCGGCTTGTCCACATTGTGCTGAAAAATGCAGGAACTGTTTTTCAAATTATTCAAATTCGGAGTGGTCGGTACTTCCGGCGTAGTGGTTGATTTTGGCGTCACCTGGCTACTCAAGGAACGTATCGGACTGAACAAGTACATCGCCAATAGTACAGGTTTTGCCTGTGCTGTGCTGAGCAATTACCTGTTGAACCGAATCTGGACTTTTGAAAGCCATGATCCCAACGTGGCGGTACAATTCGGCAAGTTTTTACTCATTGCGCTGATTGGCCTGTTGCTCAACAACGGTATGATTTACCTGCTCACAGAACGTTACCGGGTAAAATTTTACCCCGCCAAATTGCTGGCCACCGGCGTGGTCATGCTCTGGAATTTTTGGGCCAACTACACGTTTACCTTCCATCCGTAGAAAATAAAAAAGCAAAAAACAAAGGGCAAAAAGCAAATTTTGCCACTCATCTTATATTTGCCCTTTGCTTTTTGCCCTTTGTTTTTTTTACATCACGCCACCTTCACCTCCACGGCTGTCATACCTTTCTTGCCCCGTTTTGTCTCAAACGTAACGCTATCGCCATTCCGGATTTTATCTACCAGACCGGTCATGTGTACGAAAACTTCCTGGCCGGTGCCCTCTTCAACGATGAACCCGTAACCTTTGGACTCGTTGTAAAATTTAACGGTTCCCTTGTACATTGAAAAAAATTTAATTTGAGTAGTTAATGGATGTTGGAAGGATGTAGCTGTCTAAAAAGGGTCGGCATTGGTAATGATACAAATTTTTATTTCGTTTTCGCTACCAGAAACTTTCCAGGTTTTAAAAACCTGGAAAGTTTAGCACTCGATAAAAAATAAAAT
>JAYSZC010000670.1:0-3514 GCA_043738235.1 Lewinellaceae bacterium
GCCATTCCTCATCCCTCATTCCTCATTCCTGTAAATCCTCATTCCTCATTCCTGAATTTATTCCTGAAGTGCTTCCCTCGAAATCACCAGTTTCTGAATCTCGGAAGTTCCTTCACCGATGGTGCAAAGTTTGGAGTCGCGGTAAAATTTTTCCACCGGAAAATCTTTGGTGTAGCCGTAGCCGCCGAAGACCTGCACGGCGTCGGTACTCACTTGCACCGATATTTCGGAAGCGTAGTATTTGGCCATGGCGGCCTGTTTAGTACATTTTTGTCCGCTGTCTTTTAAAAAACCGGCTTGCCGGGTGAGCAACTCTGCGGCCTCGATTTTGGTCGCCATATCAGCTAATTTGAAGCTGATGCCCTGAAATTCGGCAATGGGTTTGCCGAACTGGTGGCGCTCTTTGGCATATTTGACGGAGGCCTCATAAGCGCCTTTTGCAATACCCAACGAAAGAGATGCAATGGAAATACGGCCACCGTCGAGAATTTTCATAGCCTGGATAAAACCTTCGCCTTCTTTGCCCAGTATCTGGCTTTCGTGTATGCGACAATTGTCGAAAATCATTTCAGCCGTTTCGCTGGCGCGCATGCCGAGTTTGTTTTCTTTTTTCCCGCCCTGAAATCCCGGCGTACCGCGTTCGACCACAAAAGTGGTCATGCCGCGGCTATCTAAAGGGTTGCCGGTGCGGGCAATCACTACTGCTACATGGCCGCTTTTACCATGTGTTATCCACGATTTGGTGCCGTTCAGGATAAAGTACTCGCCGTCGCGGGTGGCGGTGCATTGCATCCGCATGGCGTCCGAACCGGTATTGGGTTCGGTGAGTCCCCAGGCGCCGATCCATTGCCCCGTGGCGAGCAGTGGCAGGTATTTGCGTTTCTGGGCTTCATTTCCAAAAGAAAGAATATGATTGGTGCACAAAGAGTTATGCGCTGCGACGCTTAATCCGATCGATCCGCAGACCTTGGCAATTTCTTCAATAATGGTGATGTATTCCTGGTAGCCTAATCCTGCGCCACTGTACTCTTCGGGTACCAGGACGCCGAGAAATCCAAATTGACCCATCTGGTGGAACATATCGATGGGGAAGTGTTGAATTTCATCCCATTCCATGACGTGTGGTCGGATATAATTTTCAGCGAAATCGCGGGCACTTTGACGGATGAGTTGCAGATTTTCGGCGTTGATTTCTGCGCTTAGTCCCATGAAATTGATTTTTATGATATAAAAGTGGTGCGGGCTTCTCTTGCCTTTGCGGAAAAGAACCCAAATGTACGCCGAAAGTTCATTCATTCCAGCACATACCGGTGATACTGCTCCAGTTCCGTCCCGCAGTTGTCGACGGCCCAGAGGCGGAATTCGATCACGTCGCCCGCTTGTAACTGGCCGGGGCCGGGGAAAACCAGGTTATCTATTTCAACTTCAATATCGGCGCCGATGGTGTTGGAACGCGCGTTTTCGTCGCCGATCAGTATCCCTGCAAACTGACCGTTGACGGTATAGGAAAATTCCCATTCTTCGATGAACTGATCATCGGGGTCATTATCAGTGGTGGACACGTAGATGTCGAAAGTCAGGGCGTCGCCGGCTGTCTGGGTGCCGGAGTTGTCGTCGTCGTACCAGCGCACGTCGAAGGTGTCGAGACTGAGCGGGTTGGGATCCTGGTCGCAGGCCGTGAAGAGCAGCGCCGAAAGTAGCAGTGTAGAAAGGAGTATTTGTTTCATTTGACCTTGATTTTTGACCTTGATTTACGTGATTACCTGATTACCTTGATGGTTATACCCAAAGCAAAGTGGTTTGGAATGAAAGATCAGTATATCAGCCTGAAAGCGAAGATTCAAACTATCAAACTATCAAAACTTCCAAACCACTCAAACCTGACGATAGGAATAGCACAAACTTAGGGCTGCGGATGTACGGATACAAACGATCACCAGGTATTTAGCATGAGTTTAACCATAAGGTTTGTTTTAACAAAAAGGAAAAAACAGGTCATTCCAGCGCTTTCAACAGCTCCTGCGCTTTGTTGTAATGATCCGCACCTGCACTGATTTGTTGCAGACTGCTTTTGCATTGGGCGGTGTTCTTTTCTTTCAAATAACTGAGCGCGATATACCATTGTGCGTCTCCGCGCAGTGCCGAAACGCCGTCGGCTAAGGGTTGCAACACGCTGCGCGCTTCCGCCGCCCGGTTCAATTCGATGAGGCAAATACCTTTGTACAGCGTTGCGATCAGGTTGCCGGGATTTTGCCCGAGCAAAGCATCCAGGCTGATCAGCGCACGGTCGTAACGCTTTTGACTGAAATCCGTTTCTGCGGCGCTTTGTAATGTTTCCGTTGCGCCCCGTTCTGTAAACGTCATGGGCGTGTGCAGGGCGTATTGTTCATAGCCGGCTTGTCCGGGTGTGCCCAGGTACCAGGTGGCGAACAGGATCAGCGCAAAGGAGGCCGCCAAAAGCAGGGCGCGTTTCCAGTGGACGCTCAGCACCCGAAGCGGTTTCTCTTCGCTTGTTTCGCGGAAAAAATCCTTGCCGACCGAAGCCAGGGTTTCAGAAACCGCCTGCCGTCCGGGTTCCTGTTGGAGCCATTGTTCCATGACCTGGCGCAACTGAAATGCCGTCGCGAATTCGGGTTCTTCGGCGGCTCTCCGGCGTACGGATTCCGCCTCGTTTTCGGCGAGCAGACCGTTGAAATAGGCGTCTAACAAGGTATTATCTTGCTCTTGCATGGTTATTCTGTTGAGGGGATGAGCAAATAAAGTTCGCGCCACCGCTGCGTACAGGCGTTTTTGCGCCGGTAGAGGGTGTCCACACTGTTCATCTGGAGTTGTTCGGCGGCATCGCGCGGGGCCATGCCATCGGACAACATCCGGAGTAAATGACGGCATAATTCGCTGAGTTGCGCAAAAGTGTAGGACATCCGTTCCTGCCGGACTTGTCCTGCTATCATGTCTTCTGCTACTACCAGCGCATCTTCCGTCGTGTCACTGTCATATCGCGTTTCCTCCTGTTTCCTTACCACCGACTCGCGATTTTTTTGCCGGAGCCGGTCAATCCATTTGCGCGACCAGATGATGTGCAGCAGCGCACCGAGCGGACAATTCAGCGTAAACGATGGATCGAGCGATTTTTCGTACACCACCATCAGGGCTTCCTGGAAGATGTCGTCCGCATCGTCGGCAGTGCCGTTGTTGTTCAGAATCCATCGCAGGGCCTGATTGGAATGGAGTTCGTATATCTTGCGGATGCCGCGCGGATCGTTGCGGCGCAAGGCTTCGATGTATTGCTGGTCAGGATGCATGTTCGTGTTCTTTGTGGTAAAATAAAATATTTTTTCCCGAAACGGGGTAAGAAAACTCTGTGTCCTGCGATCTTATACGAAAACGCTTGAATCGCGCACCTTCTATCCTGGGGTAAACGCATCACAATTATTGATCCCTAAACATGGGTCATCCCGAATTTTACAGAGATTCTATTGGCCATAGTTTTTACTTTTTACATGGTATACCGAGC
>JAYSZC010000671.1:0-9174 GCA_043738235.1 Lewinellaceae bacterium
ATGATGAATGATGAATGATGAATGATGAATGATGAAAAAATACTAATTTGTTGAAAATCAATACTTTAAAAGAAAAAAAAACAAAATTCACTCCCCCTGTTGGGCCAAATATTCATCATTCATCATTCATCGCTCATCATTCATCATTCATCATTCATCATTCATTTACTTCCCCAGCCACGCTTTAAACGCCTCCACTTTTTCCCTGCTGATTAAAATATCTTCGTTGTCCAAAGGCTCTTTCAGGATTACTTTCAGGCGACTGTTGGAATACGCCACGGTGTCTTTAATCGCCGCAATGGACGCAATATATTGCCGGTTGAGCCGGAAAAAACGCATCGGATCGAGCATGTCTTCCAATTGTTCCAGGTTATAATCCACCACATATTTGCGTCCGTTCTGGTGGCGCATCCATACCACTTTGTTTTCACCGAAAAAGAAGTCGATCTCCGAGGCGTCGATGCTGCTCAGGTGGTCGCCAATTTTGACCATAAACCGGTTTTTGTGTTGCACCGGTTGCAAGGCTTGCATCATTTGGCGGATCACATGGCTGTCTATCGGCGGGGCGGCGGCTCGCAGTTGGCGCAGTTTGGATAATGCCTGCGCCAGGTCTTCCTGCGAAACGGGTTTCAACAGGTAATCCACGCTGTTCACTTTGAACGCTTTGAGCGCATACGCATCGTAGGCGGTTGTAAAAATGACAGGGCAGGTGATCCGCACCTGGTCGAAAATCTCGAAGCTCAACCCGTCGGCCAGTTGAATATCAAAAAAAGCCAGATCGGGCATGGGGTTGGCGCCGAACCAGGCAACCGCCGATTTCACCGAATCGAGTGTGGCCACTACCTCGATGGAGGGATCCACCCGCGGAAGTTTCGACAACAAGCCCCAGGCCGCTAAATCTTCGTCTTCTATGATGATAACACGCATGTGAGAGAGAGGTGAGAGGAGTGAGAGGGTGAGAAGTGAGGGGATGTCTTCACTCCCCGCGCAACACATCCGCAGGATTAACGCGCAAGGTCTGCCATATCTTGAATCCGATAGTCAGAGCAGCCATGCCGATGATACCCAAAGCGCTGTACAGCAGCGCCTGCGGTTGTACGCCAATGTTAAATTTGAAAATGCTGTCCATGAGTTTAAGCGCCAGAAAGCGACCGCCCAGACAACCGGCGAGCAGGGCGACGGCGAAAATCCAGGCGTAATTTTTATTCAAAATCCAGGAGATATGCCCCGAAGAGGCGCCCATCACCCTGCGGATGGCTACTTCGCGCATACGCCGCATCACATTCAGCGACACCAGCGAAAACAATCCGGTGATACAGAGCAGGATGGCCACTCCGGCGAAACCGACCATACTGCGGGCAATGTTGTCCGAGGTTTCGATGGCTTCCCGCATCATTTCGTTTTGATACCCCACATTAAAAGGCGTATAAGGAAACAACTGCTTCCATTGCTGCTCGATGGCAGTCATGATGTGGGGTTGCTGCCCGACGCCGGCCGTTTGGATAATACAGCGACGGCAACTGTCGGCGGGTATTTGTTGTAGTGCAGCCGGGCGAATACCATTAAAAGGAGTATCGGTCAGAAAATCGGACACGACCCCCGAAATGCGGCAATCCCTGTTTTTTATGTTGATTTGTTCCCCAATCATAGATTTTCCGCCGCCGATAACGCGCGCGAAGGTTTGATTGACCACGATTTCCCTTGAAACGGCCGAATCGCTCGCCGGAGCAGGCCATTCACCTTCTGTCAAACGCATTTTCATCACCTGTGCAAAATTATTTCCCACCTGGTACAGGATGGATTCGTGTTGTTCTTCCCGGAACTGAAAATAAAACACATTATACCCAAAACCCGGCAAATGCAAAGACGGGGCGGTGGCCGTCACGCCCGGAATTTCTTTGACAGCATTTTCAAAACGCTGATAATCACCTGCTTCTGGCAACCAGGCCTGTAAAACAGGCTGATAATCGAAGCCAATATCTGCCGTGCGGTTGAAATCCGCATTGCGGGCAAAACTGATACCGACCACTACGGCAATCAGTGAAATAGCCACTTGCAAACCCATCATTATCCGCGAAAAAAGATTGCTGCCGCCGAATAACACCCCACCCCTGAAGATGCTGGAAGGTTTGAAGGAAGAGATGTAAAATGCCGGATAACTGCCTGCCATCAAAGTAGTCAGCGTCGCGATGACCAGCAAGAACAGCAGGAGTTCCGGATTGCTGTAATCAACTATAAAACTGGTAAATTTCCAGGTATTATTAAACCAGTCCACGATCGGATAGGCCAGCAGCATACCCGTGAAGGTCGCCATTGCCACCACGACAAAGGCTTCTGAAAGCAGCTGCCGCATCAATTGCGCGCGGGTGCCGCCCATCACTTTACGCACGCCGATTTCCCGCAAGCGCCGGTTGCAAATGCTGATGGTCATATTGGCAAAATTCAGCGCAGCGGTCAGCAACAGCAGGATAGCCATCGTCATATTCCCCCAGACTGCGGCAGGCGGCACGCCCGGCCAAAGTCCGTTCGCGCGCAAGAAGCGGCTGTTCAAGGCCCATTCACGGAGTGGTTCCAGGCGGAAGGAATGGATCGTCCAATCGGGGCGGGCAGCATTATGCGGCGACACATAAGCTTGCAGCGCAGCGCTCAGGTCGCTCGTTTTTACATCGGGTTTCATACGCAAAAACAGGGCATCCGTTTGATATTGCCATGTGTTGTAATCGGGGCGTTTGTTGCCGTCCAACTGGTTGTCCAAATGCGTGATAAATTGAAAACGCAGACTGGAATTCAGCGGAACATCCCGGAGGACGCCGCCCACGGTGAGGTTGAGCCGTTGATCCGTGTCGGCATAAAAAAGCAGGTTTTGCCCAACCGGGTTTTCTTTGCCGAAATACTTGAGCGCCATTGCTTCATTGATGAACACCTTGCTCCGGTCGGAAAGAGCCGTATTGCCTGTAACTAATTCAAAATCAAAAAACTGGAAAAAATTGTCGTCTGCAAATGCCAACACTTCATTGAATACTTCGTCGCCGCGTTTCACCACCGTTGATCTGGAATCATACCGGCACATGGCTTCCACGCCGGGCACATCTGCCATTATTTTCGGACCGAGCGCAGCCGGACAAATACCGTACACATTATTGTTGGATGCTTTTACCATTTCCACCCGCATCACCCGGTCCGCATCGTGGTGCCAATGATCGAACGTGTTGGCAAAACGATAATTGAGCCAACCCAAAATACAAAAACCCAGGGCAATGCCTAAGCCCAATACGTTGATAATCAGATACCGGCCGTTGCGGCGAAGGTTTCGGAGCGCGAGGATGAATTGGTGATAAAGCATTTTTTAGAAGTGAGAGGTGAGAAACGTCCCTTTTGGCGGCTTTCCTGATTTTGGCATCGTTTTTCAGGCCTGGAATCCCGTTGAAGAATTATTGAGTTCGAAGAATTATTGAGTTCTTTCTTCGGTTGGCTTGCTGCTGTGCCGCCGTGCGTTGGCTTTGTGGGCTGGCTGTTCGGCGGCATGGACAGCAAGCCGGGGTTATGGGCAAATATTTTATTCTCTCACTATGAATAAGCACGTGGCATAACTTGTGTAATTGTTGCCTTCCCAATTAAAGTTCAATTGAAGTTGGTTAAAGTCAACGTTTTCATTGGCATTCAGAAAGTCGTTAATTTGTTGGTTTAAAATTTCTCTGTTACGTTTCAGTTTCCAACTTTCTTCAAGATTATTTCGGTCAATAAGAACAATGAAAAATCTGTTAGCAGCGTCAAAACGTCTTGTGCCTTGATTTTCGTAAAACCAAACTATCAGCTCGTTAGGGTTAGCAATTGTTTCATTGATGATATCCCGTCTTGTTTGATGAAATTGAGCAATGAAATCTTGTGCATTTTGATTTGGGCTTTCTGTTAATCTTAGGAGTAATTCGTTAAAAATGTCATCATCAGAAGCCTCCCGGTCAAAAGGAATGTTGTTTTGCCTTGCAAAAGCCTTTAATTCTGTAAATTCTGGTCTTAGTCCTCTTTGTTGTCGTTTGAGTTTCATAAATCCGTCTGGGAAATATGTAACTTTCAAGTCAAAAGGGAAATTATTCCAAAAGAAATCAACTTTTTTCACAAGCCCAACAGCAGGAAGAATATTTTCGTGGTCTTTGAACATATCCTCAATCAAAATTGACGTCCAATGATTATACCAAGAACACAAAACGTAATTTCTTAACCGAGGTGCTAGGTCATTGTCCACGCTATTGATTAATTGGTTGTAATCACGAATTTTCTTGATATAGTTATTTACAATTGTTTGTTCAACCGCGTTTTGGTAAAATCCACCCCAATTAAAACTATGCAGGCGAAATAGTTGTGTATAAAGATGATCTTCGTTGCCAATTCTTTCATTTCGCTCTTGCTGGTAAATTTCTCGGATGTAGTCATCAATCGTCTGTTCAAGAATGTTTTGGCAAAATAGATGCTCAAAAAGTTGCCGACCTTGAATATTTTGAACGTTAATGTTTGCTCTTTGAGCCAATTGCCTTAAAATCTCAGTTCGTGAAAGTGAACGAAGTTTAAGGAAATAGTTGCCAAATTGATGATTTAGGATTATGCCAAAATCGTTATTATTGTATGCGTTGCTTAATTGTCTAAAAATTTCTATCATTGTTATTGTTCTACTTTTAAAGTCTGTTTTATAGATATAAAATGTTTCTTTTTTGGCGTACAAACAAATAATATTTCCTTACTACCTGCAACGCTTCCTTTACCTCCTCTACCATTTTGGTAGGTTTTGGTTTCAATTGAAACAGTTCTGTGATTTGAAATCAACTTTTCAAATTCTTCTATACCTGGATAACTTCGGTTGTTATAGCTGATTAGCCAATTCGGAATATCCTCAGAAAGCTCAAATAGCTTTTCAAAAGATGCAACAACCTCTCTTTTTTTATCAAAACCACTTACTCTCTGAGGTTCGTATCTTCTGATTCCATTAATAAATTTCTTCTCTTTCCAATATTCCGTATAAGTTTCAAGCAAGTGGTAAAAGCCCTGGTAATCTGCATGGCTATCGCAATAGGGTGGATCAAAATAAGCCAAGTCAATATTTTCAATAGTTGGGAGCAAGTTCAAAATATTGCTGTGGAAACTTCGATTTTCCCGTTTGTTATCAAAAACAGCGTTATTGTATTTTGGTAATAATTCTTCAAAAATTTCTTTTATAGGTCTGGTAAGGCTTCTATTTCTTTTAATTCTGTCTGGGTTGTTTGCATAAACCAATGCCTGCGTATGACCAAAATGTCCCATTGTGATTTTTCTGGTCATACTTCGATTGATTATAGCAAAGGCAAGTGCTTGCTTGATTGGATTTTCGAGCAATGGAATATTCGCACGAAAATTGTCCAAAAATTCAGATTCATCTCGTTCAAAAAAAATATTTGTGAACGTGTCCTCAATTAAACGGAAATCTTTTTTATACTCAGATTTTTTAAAGAGAATTTTTAAGTCATTATCCGAAAGTTTTGTGTCTTTATTTTCAATAAGGGCTAAACCTATTTGATTGTTAAAATTTAGAAAGTCGTTTGTGATTGTCTTAAAGCCTCTTTGCTTAAACAAGAATGCAACTGATTGAGAACCTGAAAAGGCATCAATTCCAGTTGACACATTGTCTGGAATAAACTTGTTTATCCAAGCAAGATGAGTATGTTTTGCCCCTAAATATTGTGGTTCAGGGAACTGATAGCCGAAATATGTATATTCCTCAAAAAGCATATTAAATCATTATCAAATTTGAGGGCGCAAGTTACATACTTTGTTGAATGTTGAGATTAGAACGACTTTCGGTTAGGGTTGCCCATAACTAAGGGAATGCCTGACTCACTATTCACGACTCACAACTCACGATACAGACCTGAAAAACCCAGACCCAAACTACAATAAACCGCCAAACGGGACGTCTCTCACTCTCTCACCTCTCTTATTCACTCCTCAAACTCTTCACCGGATTGGCAATCGCCGCCTGAATACTCTGAAAACCGACGGTCAAAAACGCGACTAAGAAGCTGGACAGCAGGCCGACCACAAAAATGCCCGGGCCGAATGGAGCGCGGTACACATAATCCTGCAGCCAGGCATTCATAACCCACCATGCGACAGGCGCGGCAATGACAAAAGCAATGATAATCAGCCGGATATATTCTTTTCCAAAAAGCCACACGATACCCGGAACAGTAGCGCCCAGGGTTTTTCGGATACCGATTTCTTTTGTTTTTCTGACCACCATAAAGGCTGCGAGTCCGTACAATCCCAGACAGCCGATCAAAATGGCAATGCCCGCGAAAATGCGGATCAGTTGCATGATGATATTTTCCGATCGCAGGAACTCCTCCATCTGATCGTCCATAAAAGTGCATTCGTAGTAATAATCGGGAAAATTGTTTTCCCACACTTTTTTGATCTGCGCCAGAATGGGCGCCGGATTGCCCGACGTCAGTTCCACCGCACAATTGGAATAGGATTTGGCATCGGTGGAAATCGAAATGGCCGAAATAGCTTGTGATAATTCCCAGTTATGAAAGTCCTGCACCACCCCGACAATCGGCGCTGTTACCCCGTCGATATTGGCTTTTTTGTTCAGCACGTCTTCCGGGGACGCGAGGTTCAGTTTTTTTACAAACGTTTCATTGACCAGGTATTCCCGGACGGTATCGCTGGGTTGCAGGTTTCGCCCCGCTACCAGGCGGAGTCCGAACGTTTCGATATAATGCGCGTCTGCGGGTTTGTTATTGACGATCCAGGGTTCTCCTTCCGGCCGGTTTTCAAATTGAACGCCGGTTTGATTATTGGAAACGGAAGCAGGCGGCTGATAGCAGAATGAAACGTTTTTCACCCCGGCGATAGCGGAAATTTGTTCCCGAAGGGTATTCATCTGGCTGCGTTCGGGTACCGGCAAAGTAAGTACTACCCCGGAGCGAAAACCCCAGTCGGCATCGCGGGCAAACTGAATCTGGGCCGTCACCACGGCCGCCCCGATAATCAGTATTTGTGAAATGGCAAATTGTGAGGTGACCAGAATCCTGCGCAGGGAAAGTCCGCCTGCCTGCCGGCTGTCCACCTGGCCCCGGAGCGACACCACCGGCTGAAAACGCGCCTGCACCAATCCGGGATAAGCGCCCGCCAGAAAAACAACCAGTACGCTCAGGCCCGCAATAAAACCGAGCAATGGCAAAAGACCCGGGCCTGTAAAATGGATGCGTTCTTCCATCCAGGAATTTAAATACGGCAATGAAAACCAAGCCGTAGCAAGGCCGATCACGACGGCTGCGGCCACGATCAGGCTGGTTTCAAACATAAACTGCCAGAACAACTGGCTCCGGGTGCTGCCCAGCGATTTGCGCACGCCCACTTCCCGGGCGCGTTTGAGCGCCTGCGCGGTAGCCATGTTGATAAAATTGACGCAAGCCGTTATCAGCAGGAAAATGCCGATACAAGTCAAGGCCCAGAGGTAACTTTTGGCGATCCGTCCGCCGCCGTAATCCCTGTCGAGGTGCAGGCTCGTCAGCGCCAGCGGTTTGTATTGAAACAGCATTTCGCTTTCGGGGTGGTGGTATTTTTTTCGAAATGCCGGCATCGCGGCCTCCAGATCGGCAATGGTATGCCCTTCCTGCAACAGCGCAAAACAATAAGTGCCTCCGGTGATGCCTCCCCAGTTGTCCTGGTTAGGCGAATGCTGCGGCATAGCGTTGCGGGTGGCCCAGGAGACCAGAATTTCATTTTGGTAATCCGTATTGTCCGGCAGGTCGCGGAGCATGCCTACCACCCTGAAATCCACTTCATTGTCATAGCGGAATGTTTTGCCGATAACGTCCGTATTGCCGTAATACTTGCGGGCTATTTTTTCCGTCAGCATAGCGGTGTTTGGCTCGCGCAAGGCAGCGACATCGCCCTGTACGATGGGCAAATCCAGTATGTCAAACAGTTCCGGTTCTACAAAAGCAAATAAATCCTCCTCTTTGTATTTGTCCGGAATCCCCGAAGCATTGGGTACGCTGATCAGCGCTTCACCACGGCCGGCGTACATGGCGGTTTTTTCAACAAAGGAAAATTCTGTTCGCAGCGCTTTCGACATGGGATTGGGCGCTCCGCGGAACGGAGTGACCGACTCCAGGTGAATATCCGTGACCATACGCGCAATGCGGTCGGCTTTTTTGTGAAAAGCGTCGAAACTCAGGTGGTGTTGAACCATCAAAAAAATCAGGACGCAACAAGCCACACTTAAGCCCAGCCCGAGCACATTCAACAAAGAATAACTACTGTTTTTGCGCAGGTTGCGCAGGGCGATGAGGAAGTAATTGTTGATCATAGCCGGTTATTTTAAAAGCGTGAGTCGTGAGTCGTGAGTCGCATTTCGTTGTAAGAATATTGAGTCCTTTCATCTAACGAGATGCCACTCACGATTCACGACTCACCACTCAGCTTTTATGTACGAACAATGTCCTCGCTTTCCACCCTTCCATCCATCAAATGGAGAATACGTTTGCCGTATTGGGCATTGGCATCCGAGTGGGTTACCTGTATGATGGTTACGCCGTCTTCTTCATTGAGTTTTTGAAAGACATCCATGATTTCGCGGGCCTGCGCGCTTTGCAGATTACCGGTCGGTTCGTCGGCCAGAATCAGTTTGGGATGCCCGATGAGCGCCCGGGCAATGCCGACGAGTTGTTGTTGTCCGCCGGATAGTTGCGCCGGGAAAAGGTCTTTTTTGGCAACGATATTAAATCGGTCGAGCAGGTCGGCAATGCGGCTTTTGCGTTCGCCGGAGGGCACTTTTTTGTACAACAGTGGGGTTTCCAGGTTTTCATACACCGTCAGGTCGTCGATCAAATGATAGGCCTGAAATACGAATCCGATATATTGCTGGTACAGTTCGGTGCGACGGCGTTCGTTGAATTTGTGAACGGCTTCTCCCAAAAACCAGTATTCGCCTTCCGTCGGCTCGTCGAGCATACCGAGGATGTGCAGCAGCGTACTTTTCCCGGAGCCGCTGGGACCCATGATGCTCACAAATTCGCCCTCACTGATATGGGCGTTTACATAGCGCAACACGTAGGATTTGGTCGCGCCGTTTTGGTAGTATTTTTCAATATTCTTTAGTTCGAGCATCAGGATTTTGTTTTTTACTGCTTTTTT
>JAYSZC010000672.1:0-3502 GCA_043738235.1 Lewinellaceae bacterium
GAGGTGTCATCTGCGAGGCACGAGCAGGTGACATCTCGGAATGATACCCCTCCGCGATGATGTCACCTGCTCGCGCCTGCTTAGGAGGGAGGGTTGTCCAAAGGCCCAGCGGGCCTTTATCTTTGTAGCTCTCACGGATTAAATTGGGCACCCGGCCCATCGGGCCGGTATTTATTCAATAGAGATACCGGCCCGATGGGCCGGGTGAAATATCCTTTGGCATTGCTACAAAGATATAGGCCCTACGGGCCTTTTGCCAACCCTGTCTCAAAAGCCTAAAATATTGGAAATGAACATTTTATCAAAAATAGTCGACGTAAAAAAGCTGGAGATCGCGGCCCTGTACGAGCAGCACGATCTGCCGGCGCTCCGGGACAAATGCCTGGAGCAGTCGACGAATACAGCAAACGGTACGCCCCTTTTTTACCAGGCTTTGGCAAAAACGCGCAAGAACGGGCAGCCGTTTTTCATTACGGAGTTCAAACGAAAAAGCCCTTCAGAAGGCTGGATCAACCAATACGCAGACTTGCCTGCGCAGTTGAACGCCTACACCCGCTCCGGTGCAAGCGCCATTTCCGTATTGACGGACACCGGTTTTTTTGGCGGTTCCTACGCTGACCTGCAATTAGCCGCCGATACGCTGCGCCAACACGACGCAGAGCGCCGGCCTTTGTTGTTGCAAAAAGATTTTATCCTCGATCCCATTCAGATTTACTTAGCCCGGCTGCACGGGGCAGATATGATCCTGCTCATTGCCGCCATCCTGAAAGCGGCGGAACTCGACTCATTAAAACAAACGGCTGAATCGCTGGGCATGGGCGTGTTGGTGGAAGTACACGACCAGGAAGAACTTGATAAGATTCAACACCTCGATTTTCCGGTGCTAGGCATCAACAACCGCGACCTGAAAACGTTTCGCACGGCGCTGAACCGGGTGAATGTGCTGCGCAAAAATGGAGCGCAGCGCTTCATCATTTCTGAGTCCGGCATTCGCGATGCGGTTGATTTTCAAATGGTGCGGCAGGCCGACGGGTTCCTGATCGGTACCGGGCTGATGCGCCGCAGCGGTCCATTACAGGACTCGGCCGTTGAAACGTTTTCCGGCTTTTTTCGTGCCGAAGGAAAGTTGTTGTTCAAAGCCTGCGGCATCCGCACCCCGGAAATGCTCGATGAAAACGCCCCGGATTTGATCGGCATCAATTTTTCTCCCGTCAGCAAACGCCGGGCAGCGCCGGATTTGCTGGAAAAACTGAAACAAACCCCGGTTTTCGAGCCGCATTGGGTGGCTGTTTTTTATAAAAACACGGAATCAGAGATCGGCAACATCCTGGAACGCTACCCTTTTCAGACGGTACAATTATACGCCGGCGACACGACCCCGGCATTTGTCCGCAGCCTCCGCCAACGGGTGCTGCTGGCGGTATCCCTGCGCACAAAGGAAGACCTGGATATGGTGGAGCATTTTGCCCCGGATGTGGATTGTTTTATCCTCGACGGCGCCGCGCCGGGCAGCGGACAATTGATTGAAACCGGCATTCCCGCAGATTTCCCTTATCCTTTTTTGCTGGCGGGCGGTATCCACGCGGGCAACCTGGAGCGCGTGATGCAATACAAAAACTGCATCGGCGTGGATGTGGCTTCCGGGATCGAAATAGATGGCAAGGTGGATGCTGCGTTGATTGAAGAGATTGCAAAACAACTGTCCGGGATTGTCCAGGTATTAATAGGGATGAGGAATGAGGAATGACCGAGCGTGATGTCCGACATAACGATCGGTCATTCCTCATCCCTCATTCCTCATCCCCGTTTTTTAAAATAATAGGTTTTTCAAAAAATCCCTTCTACCTTTGCACAAAATTCACCCATATCCGGTGTTTGTCCGCCTGGACAATAAGTCTTTTTTCAATAGAAAAACGCCGCGAAAGAGCCTGAAACAGGTAAGCGATTGATAAAATAGTTTTTATTCTGTCAATTGTGATTTCGTTTGTTGCGCACGACTTTACCCCATGAAGGGCCATTTTTTGGGCCCGCCGCGTACGATTCCGGTAACATCTAAGTTAATGTTATTTAAAGATTTATCGCTCATCGAGCCGCTTCTTCGCGCGCTCGCAACCGAGGGCTATGAGCACCCTACACCCATTCAGGAGCAATCCATTCCAATTATTTTACAACGCCGCGACCTTTTGGGTTGCGCACAAACAGGCACCGGTAAAACGGCGGCTTTTGCATTGCCCATCCTGCAACTGCTGCACACCAAGCAGCCTGCAAAGCCGGGTTCCAAAGCGATCCGCTGCCTGATCCTGACGCCTACCCGTGAACTGGCCATCCAGATCGATGAAAGTATAGAGGCTTATGGCAAGCATACCAATTTTCGCCACCTCGTTGTTTTTGGCGGCGTGTCGCAATTTGCCCAGACTGAATCGCTGAAACGCGGCTGCGACATCCTGGTAGCCACACCCGGTCGATTGCTCGACCTGATGAACCAGGGCTATATCTCGCTGCGCGACATCGAAATTTTTGTGCTCGACGAAGCAGACCGCATGTTGGACATGGGTTTTATCCACGATGTAAAAAAAGTGATCGCCAAGTTGCCGTCCCAGCGTCAAACGCTGTTTTTCTCGGCCACCATGCCGCCTGAAATTTCCAACCTGGCCAATTCTATCCTGACCGATCCGTTGCGCGTAGAAGTGACTCCTGTTTCTTCCACTGCCGAAAAGGTCGCCCAGGCGCTTTATTTCGTGGACAAAGCCAACAAGAAACACCTGTTGCAGCACTTGCTGACCAATCGCGATGTTCGCTCGGTACTGGTTTTTACCCGCACCAAACACGGCGCGAATAAAGTGGTCGGCGACTTAGTCAAATCGGGTACAAAAGCCGAAGCCATTCATGGAAACAAGTCGCAAAATGCCCGTCAGGCTGCACTTGAAAATTTCAAAAAAGGCAAAATACGCGTACTCGTTGCCACTGATATTGCCGCCCGCGGTATCGACATCGAGGAATTGTCGCACGTGATCAACTACGAACTGCCGAATATTCCTGAAACGTATGTACACCGTATTGGCCGGACAGGCCGCGCAGGCGCCAGCGGTATTGCCTTGTCATTCTGCGAATCGGAAGAAATTCCATACCTGAAAGATATTCAGAAACTTACCGGCCAATTGATCCCGGTCGAGGAAGAGCATCCGTACGCTGCCAACCTGGTAGCGCCAGGACTTCCCGTAGCACGAGGAAAAGAAAAGGTAGCGCCCAGACCGGCCCCACAAGTACAAAAATCGGCGCCGGTTCAACGCCCGGACGTCATTCCGATGCCGGAGCGCCGCCCCGACACGCAAAAACCTTCACCGCATCACAAACCGCAAAGACCCCGGCCCGTTGCCAATACAGACGGAAGGGATCGCCCGGCTGAAAGACCCGCGGGTCAGGATAGGAACAATGCTTCCGGCACTTCCAACCGTGAACGCGACCGCAACAACCGCCCCGGCCAGCGCCCGGAACGCCGCGA
>JAYSZC010000673.1:0-3502 GCA_043738235.1 Lewinellaceae bacterium
ACATTTATCAGCAAGGCATGCCGCCCGGGGAAGACGTTGCCGCACGCGAGGTTGCTGAAATGCGGCTCCAGGCCCAATTGAGCGTCACCGATAGTTTTAAAGGCCGGCCGGTTTTTATCCCGGGCAACCACGATTGGTGGGGCTGGGGACTGAAAGGATTGAAACGCCAGGAAAATTATGTGGAAAAATACCTGAATAAGCGGCATGGCAAAACGGAAGCGGATGATTGGGAGAATTATTTTTTGCCCGATGGCGGTTGCTCGGGGCCGGATGTGGTCGAACTCAACGACGATGTAGTCGTCCTGGTTGTCGATTCTCAATGGTGGCTGGCCGACTGGGACAAACAACCCAAGATCAACGAGGGTTGTGAAGCCCGCAACCGCCCCACGTTCAAATTCATCTTTGAAAACGTGCTGCGCAAATACCGCAACAAAAGCGTCGTCATTGCCGCACACCATCCGCTTTATACCTACGGCCCGCATGGCGGCGGTTTTACCGCCAAACAACACCTGTTCCCTTTGACCGAACTGAATCCCAATTTGTACGTACCGATGCCGGTCATCGGAAGCCTCTCCGCCTTGTTTCGGGGCGCTATAGGTTCCCGACAGGATCTCGCGCACCAGGATTACAAAGCCTTCCGTTCAGCCCTGCTGGCCGGGGCGAAGAAAAACGGCAAATTTATTTTTGTCGGCGGTCACGAGCATACCCTGCAATCGATCGAGCAGAGCGGTCAGCATTTTATTGTCAGCGGGAGCGGTTCCAAAACAAGCCCGGTGCGATTAGGCAAAGGCGCCGACTTCGTTTCACCCGCCGCAGGCTTCAGCATCCTGCGTTTTTATGAAGGCGGTGAAACCTGGGTTCAGTTCTGGGAAGTAAATCCCGATGGGAAGGAAGCAAAATTGGTCTTTATGAAAAAGATAAAAGACCAACTTTCCGCCGAAGCGGAACAAATCCAGTCTGATTTTCCGGAATATGAACAACGAAATGCGGTAACCATGCAAACGGTTTCCAGTAACGAGGTGAAGCCGGTAGGCGACGTCCACAAATTTATTTTCGGCTCGCATCACCGCGAGCTATACCTCGAAAAATATAAGTTTCCGGTGCTTGATCTCAACACCTTCCAGGGCGGCGTCACCCCGGTAAAACAGGGCGGCGGCAACCAGACCAACTCCCTGCGTGTGGCAGACGCCAAAGGCAAAGACTATGTATTGCGGGGACTGACCAAAGATGCGAGCCGGTTTTTGCCTTTCCCGTTTAATAAAATGGCCGCAGCAAAGTACCTGGTGGAAGACAATTTCCTTTCTACCCACCCCTTCGCTCCACTCGCGGTGCCGTCACTGGCCGAAGCCATCAGCGTGTACCACACCAACCCAACCCTGTATTATATCCCGGCTCAACCCACACTCGGCCCTTACAACAGCATTTTCGGCGGCAAAATGCACCTGGTAGAAGAACGGCCCGATGGAAAAAACTGGAAAGATGCCCCCTGGTTTGGCAGCCCCGACAAAATCGTCAGTACGCCCGAACTCGTCGAAAGCCTGCTGCAGGACAACAAACACCGGGTGGACGAAGTCTGGGCCTTGCGTACGCGAATGCTGGATTTCCTGATCGGCGATTGGGACCGGCACGACGACCAGTGGGTCTGGGCCTGTATCAACCAGGAAGACGGAACCAAACTGTACCGGCCTATTCCACGCGACCGGGATCAGGCTTTTTCCCGATATGACGGATTGGTCACCAACGTGGCGCGGCAAACCCTGCCTTTCCTGCGGCAATTGCAAACGTACGGCCCCAGCGTCCGCAGCGTCAAATGGTCCACCTGGAGCGCGCGCCTGTACGACCACACCTTCCTCAACGAACTCAGTTGGCAACAATGGGAAGGGCAGGTGAAGTTTGTGCAGGCACACCTGACCGACGAGGTGATTGAAAACGCGTTCCGGGATTGGCCGGAACAAGCGCGCCAAATCTCCGCTTCCCATATTATCAGCAGCCTCAAAGCCCGCCGCGACAACCTGATGGAAATTGCCCGCAGGCACCATCAATTTCTGGGAAAATCGGTGGACATCATCGGCAGCGATGAACGGGAACGTTTCGTGGTGGAACGTTTGGATGACCGCTATACCCGGGTCACAATGTATGAACTATCCAAAAAAGGTGAAGTAAAAGAGCGCCTTTTTCAACGCACCTTCGACCGGGAAATCACCAAAGCCATTAATATTTACGGCAACGGCGATAAAGACGAATTCCTGGTGGAAGGCCAGGTTCGGAAAGGTATCAAAATACGCCTGATCGGCGGCCTGGATGCGGACGAGTTTACCGACCGCTCGCAGGTGCGCAAAGGTCGCAAAAAGACCTTCGTATACGACGACCTGGGATCCAATACGCTGCAACCCGGCAATGAAACCCGGGACAAACGAAGCAGCCTCTACCGTTACAATATCTACGACCGGCGTGGCTACGACAGCGAATACGACTTTGTGCTGCCGGTACCGATTTTGGGATATAACCCGGACGACGGTTTTTTGCTCGGCCCCTTTCTGAACATGACCAAATACGGCTTCAAAAAGGAGCCTTATGCTTCGTCCCAACAAATTGGCGGGAGATTTGCTTTCAGAACGGCAGCATTTAAAATGACTTATGAAGGCGATTTTCCAAACATGTTTGGCAATTGGGACCTGTACTTAGATATGTCCAACCAGGGGCCGACCTATTCCTTCAATTTCGCAGGTATTGGAAACGAATCGTTCCGGGAGAAGGGCAACAACAATTTTTACCGGGTTCGGCAAACGGGCACCCGCTTGTATCCGGCACTTAAAAAACGTTTTGCCGGCGCCGGCGGTTATATTACCCTCGGGCCTTTGCTGGAAACGTCGAGGATCGAAGCGACGCCCGGACGTTTTGTTACCGCCTACGGCAGCGATAACCCGCCGCTGTTCGAGCGGAAATATTTCGGCGGAACCGAATTCAGCCTGGTTTTTAACAATGTCGATAATTTCTTTTTACCGCACCAGGGCATTCGTTTTAAAACAACCATGAACTGGACATCCAACCTGCGCGAAAAGAAAAACTTTACCGTCTGGCGGGCACAACTCGCTTTTTATAAACACCTCGATTATAAAGAAAATATCGTTTTCGCTACGCAGATCGGCGCCGGGCAAAATGTAGGTACCGGTTACGAATTTTTCCAGATGCAGACCATCGGCGGCCAACAGGGTCTGCGGGGGTATCGCACCGAGCGCTTCTATGGAAAAAGTTGTCTCTGGCACAATACTGACCTCCGGGTTAGATTAAGCAGCAGCTATAATTCCACCCTGCCACTCACTTTCGGTGTGTTCGGCAGTTTCGACTACGGGCGGGTCTGGCTGGAAGAAGACGTATCCCGGAAATGGCACCACAACTATGGCGGCGGGCTGTGGGTCTCCCCGGTAGATGTGCTGGTATTTTCATTAGGCGCTTTTATTCCCGGAGAAAATACGGAAAGATCGCCCCGGATCGTTTTTCA
>JAYSZC010000674.1:0-9147 GCA_043738235.1 Lewinellaceae bacterium
GCCTGAATGTGAAAACATTTGTGCTGGTTTCTCTTGCATGGAAAAAAGAAAATGCACTCAATAAATTCCTGGAAAAAATTTCTCAAATTGATGAAGTAACCGAGTGTTATATCATCACCGGCGAAGCGGACTTCCTGATGAAAATTGTTTGCCGCGATATTCCTACCTACGAACAACTGCTGTTCAAAACGATCAGCCAAATCGAAGAAATTGAGCGCCTGAAAACCTTGATGACACTTTCCACTGTGAAGGACTCTAAAGTGCTACCCTACAACTATGATGAGAAGTGAGAAGTGAGAAGCGAGAAGTGAGAAGTGAGAGAGCGTAGAGTACACCGCTTCACCTAATCATTTAAAGTGCTGGAGCATAGCACTTTTTCCTAATAAAAAAGGAGAACGCTGAAAATGCGTTCTCCTTTTTTATTAAAAGAGGCGTAGCGTACCTGGTGTACGCTACGCCTCTCACCTCTCACCTCTCACTTCTCACCTCTAGTACTGCCAGAGGTCGTGCTCGAAGTTGAAAATATCGTTTTTGATTCTTTCGGACTCCATCAGCATATCCACACCCTGTACATAATCGTCGATTTTACGGTCGTGTACGTTTGATTCTTTGTAGATATAGCTGGCGAAATACCGCATCTCGAACATATCTTCCCAGGAAATCGTGGCATTGGTATTGCCACCCAGGGTAAATACGCGGTGACGGGCGAACATTTCGCGGGCCTGTGGGTAGTACACCCAGAACATCGGTTTTTCAAAACGGAAGTTGCCTTCATTGTCCGTTACGTCGATCATCGGCGCAATGCCGAGAATACGTACCTGCAATTGGGAAACTTCTTTGTCGAAGAACCAGATTTCTTTGATACGGAAGCGTTTTACATTTTCCCAGTTGACGTCGTTGCGAACGATGGCCACCTTCTCTTCATAGGTTTCCGGGTCGAATGTAACAACCGTATCTGTTTTGGATAGTTGCGACAATACGTCGTCGGTACTCATGCGTTTTTTGAATTTTGCACCGTCTTCATCGGTGGTGTACACCGGCAAATCGCCTTTAGAGGCTGCATCGGACAAAATTTTGAAGAAAGGCTCTTCCGGGTATGCAAAAGGAAGATTCATTTTTTCGCGCACGTCGATTACACGCCAAACGCGTTTTTCCCAGAAAATGTCGCTTTCGCGCACCGGCTGATAGGAAAGCACTTTGCGCTCCAGCATGATTTCTTTTTTCACCACGTCATCCAGCGGCGTTTCACCCGGCTCTTCTATTGTAATTTCTTCAGAAGGTTCGGTAGTCTCAATTTCTTCGGGGTCTTGGGCCAGCAGTGCTGTTCCGGACAGGAACATCAACAGGCATAAGCAAGTCCATTTCATAAAAGTTTGCATGACTCGCAATTGGATTGTTGAGTGATGAAAAATGTGTTTAGTAAGGAAGAAGAAGTCTTCAACCGGCTAAGAAACGCCGGTTGAAGACTAATATTTTTCTCTTAACGAATCTTAATAGCGATAGAGCCGATATTACGGGCGGCTATGTCGCCGGGGCATTTACATTTGATATCGTCGAAGAAGTAAGCATCGCCGGGTTTGGCTTTGTTTACCATATCCGCCGCTTGTCCACCCCACCGGGCGCCGCTGTTGCTGACAACAATCGGGTCCTGACGTTTCGGGTAGTAGGTGAATTCAAAACCCACCATATCGCATTTTGCATCGAAGTCGAAGTTCTCGAGCACGGCAGAAATACCGCCTTGCGCTTTGAACTCGCCGTTGCCCAACTGGCCGCCTTTGTATTTACCAAGGCGTGGAGCGGGGTCAGGAATACGTTTTACACGATAGTTAAAGGTTTGGGATGCGCCACCGCCTGAAACCGTCAGTTTGGCTTCGCCGGGTGTTGTAGCACGAACGTTGAACTTGCCGCCACCCTGCGCGCTAACGTTAACGCCGCTGGCAGAAACGCGCACTTCATTGGAGGAAACGCCGGCAGCGGAAACGCTGATCGGGTTGTCCACACCAATATAGAACACGTTCATTTTGTCGAGCGATACGGCTACGGAACGTTGACCAACTTCGTATTTGAAGTCTTTGGAGAAATTCTCGGTTTGGCCGGTCAGCGGGTTTTTTACGTTGATACTTACTTTGTAAGTACGTTCACCAACGCCGCTGGTGGAGGTTTCGTAACGCGCGATACCATCTTTCAACGGAAGATTGCTACCACCGACATTAATACTGATGTTATCCGCAGAAGAACTAAACGCGCTGAGGAATACATCAGCAACATATCTGTCACCTGAGATGACATAACTCTTCTCGGCAGAAACGGCAGGCGTGAACCGGTCGAATTTGATGTCTTCTCCGCCTACTTTTTTAGCGCAGAAGTTCAGAATAGCTGTGGCGGAGTTTTTGGCATCCGACTGCATTTTACCCAGAATCGGGAAAACGGCAGCCACCGGCATTTGTTTGAACTTAAACTCAGACCAGTTTTTAGAGTCGGAATTAGCGGGCAACTCTTCGACCATCAGGGGAAGCGCAGTCTTCACACTTTCATCATTATCGACGAGTGCAAGCAATTTTAGGCGGGTCTCGTTGATTTTGTCTTCGATCTCCTTACCCTTGTTCCCATTGATAAAATAACGGGTGGTCACGTCTTTATTGCGAATATCCATCGGAATGGTAGGGTCATTCTTGGAAGGACCTCTTCCGAGATCGAATACCTCTTTGCGGACGGATTCAATATAAGCAGTAAATTCGTTGGCTACGGTTTGAGCCTCCTTAGCGTTTTTACGGTACTTCTCGTTGCTTTCGTTGCGGTATGCATCTGCCTGCTTGTCTATGCTGGCCATCAGTTGATCGTTGTTGTTTTCAACGATCGTACGGCTGGTTTTCAAGCCCTTATCGAGCGAGAAGAAAGCATTCATTACCTCGGCAGATACGTTGAGTGCCAGCAGCGCGGTCAACACCAGATACATCAGGTTGATCATTAATTGCCGCGGCTCCTTTGGTATTGACATAAGTCTTTACTTTTTGATTGTGAAATAGGAAATGGACATCAAAAATGCGCGAAAATTATTGACGACCGATGTTGGCCATAGCAGCCAGCATATTGCCGTAAACAGTATTCAAAGAACCGAGATTCTTATTCAGAGCACCCAGTTGATCTTTGTATGATTTTACATCTTCGGCAGACTTAGCCATGTCGGACATAGCCTCGTTCATCTTGGTGTAGAAGTTGCTCATGCTTTTGATTTGCTCCTGTGTACCGGAGAAATCTACTTCCTGCAACGATTTCAGTGCGCTCATGCTTTTCGACATGGATTGCAGTTCGGTCAGCATACCGCCCAACTGGCGTTCTACAACGTCGCCGTGCAGTGGAACAATATCAGGATTGTTGGTAGCGCCGGCAGTCAACGGTTGCAGACGTGCGTCGTAGTCGTCGAGACCCGGGTACAGTTTGTGCCAGTAGTAGTCCGGTTCCGGCCCGATAAGGCCCAGCATCAAAAAGATGATGGCTTCCATCGTAAGACCGAAGATGAGGAATTCAGAGGCATACTCCCAGCTTTCGAGTTTGAAAAGCGCACCAATCAGAACGATAGCGGCGCCTACGCCGATGAGCAGATTTTTGAAATACTTGAATGACTTTGATTTGACGAAACTCATTGTTTTTAAAACTTTTTAGCAGATGACAAAAAGGTTCAGAATTGTTAAGGCTTTGGCGAAAACGCCGCAAAAGTAGCAATCAATCATTAACTTATCCGAAGAAAATTTTGCTTGAAAAAATAGATACCTCCACAATTGTCTGCTGTTAGCAGATTTTAGGAGGAGTATGTCAGGCGAACGCCATTTACCAAACTTTTATGAGGAGGGAGAATGGCGTTTTTAGTGTTTCGTTTTTGGTGTTTAGTGTTTCGGTGGCGCCTACGAACGGTCGCTTCACCGAAACACTAAACACGAAACACTAAAAACGAAAATTAGAAGTCGTTGATAGAGCGACCGAGGAAGGTCAGCACGCAACGGAATCCAATATAACTTTTAGTTGTATCCTGATATTCCCAGGAGCGGGTACCGGTTTGCATAAAGAATGCAACATCTTTCCAGGAGCCTCCGCGAATAACTTTGCGTTTGGCGGTTTTGGGATCGTCTTCTTTGGCGTCTACCCGAATATCGGAGTTCAGGTCGTGTACGAAAGAGTAGGCATTTTCGAAGTATGCCGTTTCTGTCCATTCAGCCACGTTGCCGGACATGCAGTACAGACCGTAGTCGTTGGGGTAGTAACCGTCGGCTTTCACCGTGTACAAACCTCCGTCTTCAGCATAGTTGCCGCGACCGGGTTTGAAGTTGGCCAGCAGGCAACCTTTTGCATTGCGGGTGTAGTATGCGCCCCAGGGGTATGGCGCTTCTGCGCGACCGCCACGAGCGGCATATTCCCATTCAAACTCTGTCGGAAGACGGAAATCTTCCGTATTGACATCGCCATCGGAATACATATCCCAGACTTTGCCGCGCCAGTAGCAGAATGCTTTGGACATTTTCCAGTTTACCCCGACCACAGGATAATCATCGAATGCCGGGTGCCAGAAGTAGTTCCGTGTCATCGGCTCATTGTAGGAATAAGCAAAATCGCGGATCCAGCTGAGCGTGTCGGGATAAACCCGCACTTTTTCTTTATGGATATGGCTGGTACGATTGCTGTTGCGATCGTGCGCAGCACGCTGCCAGTCGTACCACTGGTATTCAAACACTAATTTGCTGACGTCCAGTTCTTTACGACCGGCAAAACGTTCGTTGCCCTGGTAGTAAAGGTCTTGCAGTTCTTCAGCATTGTCTTCCCAATCGACATCTTCTTCCCAGTCAACCAGGGGTTTGTCGCTGTCGCCATCGTCTTCAATAACGTGCTGGAGGGTTTCGTGCGCCAGGGAGTCGGATACCCATTTGACGAATTGGCGGTATTCGTTGTTGGTGATCTCCGTGTCGTCCATAAAGAAGCCCTGGATAGAGATGGACTTCGGACGTGCGACCAGGGATTTGCTGAGATCCTCGTCGCCGGCGCCGATGTGAAGCGTACCGGAAGGTACGTACACCATACCAAAAGGATTAACGCCACTCCATTTTGGGCGACTGGTGACGCCGACCAGTTGGCCGCTTTCTTTCCGACCGCATGACGCGACCGCAGCCGCAAAGAAGAGCAATAGCAGAATAGATTTCTGTAGTTTTTTCATGTTAAACACCCGTGTTTCCTACTTTAATTGTTGTTTCTGGAAAAAGTGGTCGTAAAGGTAGAAGTTTAAATTCTATGCGAAAAAGTTTTCCAAATAAAATTGGCTGAAATGCAAGAGCAAGACTCTGAAAGCAACAGACAAACGTCTTTTTAACTTTTCATTGTATCTAAGCCAATTTTTTTTATTGCCTTTGATCAAATCGCGGGCAAAAATACTTTTAAACTGGCTTATCCGTGCATCAATTGATAAATTTACAAATACGATGCCGATTTTTTTTTCAAAGGCGCTCAAAAGAAGCGGGGATTGAAGATTACCGGGGGTAATTTGCCTGCTCCGATCTGCTTGTTCAGGTTATACCGAATGAGTAATTCGTGGCTTCCCCGATTGGCTACATTCAAGGAAGAAAGCGGAATATCGAACGCGTAGGCCAGTATGGTTTTTTCGTTGAGTTTGACGCCTGCCAACAAAACAGCGGCATCTTTGGAATTTTTTGTAAAGCCCCTAAACGATCCGCCGGCAAAGATATTTTCCCGCCAACGCGCCACAAGCGAAATTTCTGATTGTGTCTCGGCTATGTCAGTTTTAACTAAAAATGCGGGCCGAAGCGTCAGATCGTCACTGATGTCAAACGAATATGCTAACGATCCATTGTAATGCGAAATTGTTTGCAGCCGGAAAGTTCCGTTTGCCAAAGTCGACCGGAGTGCCGGGGCATAAACCGGCTGCATGGCCAATCCGATTTCCAGTTTATTTAATTGGGCAAAAACGCCGATTTCAAAAATCGGTGTGCCTGCCCGCACAGTGCCTTCCGATAGCAGTACATCGTTGTGGCTAAAGACGGGTTCTACATAAGTGCCTTCCGGCGCGCGCAGTTTGCTGCCATCCAGGGCGTATTGCAAATACCCGCCGCTTACGCCGAGGGAAAGCAAACTGTTCCGGCCCAGTTCCATCTGGTAATTATAACTCAAAACAGCCTGGGTAACCGAGTGTGCGCCAATGACGTCGTTGTCGACCCGCAGGCCCACACCGCTGTTGATGACATACAATGGCAGGTGCGCATTGATGTGCTGCGTAACGGGCGCTCCTTTCAAACCCGACCATTGCTGCCGGTAAACGCCAGTGACGATCAGGGAGTTTTCCAGGCCTGCATTGGCAGGGTTGTACGCATACGGATTGAGCATATACAAGCTGTACTGCGGCGCCTGCTGCGCGACAGACCAACCGGACACACACAATAGTATATATGTAATGGTCTTTCTCATAAGTAGTTATCCGTTATTAGTTATTGGTTATCAGTGTTCATAATCAAGCATTTACAAAGAATTTAAACAAAACTAATTTTACACACCTACTTATCTGGGTATCTGTTATCTAATTGTCCCAAAGGGTTGATAAGGTTGATAAGGTTGATAAGGTTGATAAGGTTGATAAGGTTGATAATAGCACCCTGAAATGGGGGAAGTTACTTCATCGAGTGGCTATTATAAACCTTATCAACCTTATCAACCTCATAAACCTTATCAACCTCATAAACCTCAAATTTGTGCCCAAAAATCATCCAAACCGGTAACCGGACGCTGACAACTGAAATCCCGACAAACATAAATCAAAGCATCCGTATCCCCTGCCACCTTTTCGGCCAATAAGGGCAATTCGTCTGTAATTTGTTCAGAAGCGGCTATTACGCTGTTTGGAAGAAAGAAAGCTTGTATCGACGCCGCCTTTTCGAACGCATTTTTTCCCAGCACGGCTATCTCATGGTACGGATGTACTTCCATCATCAAGGCCAATGCCCAACGCTCAAACGAACGCGGGTACTTTTTGATAGCGTCTTCCACACGCAAGAGCATCTGCCGCGCCATTTCGCGCCAATCGGTTCGCCCCAGCAAAATACCAAGCCTTTGCAGGTTGTGTACCATCGTACTGTTCCCGGAGGGCGTGGCGTTGTCTTGCAAATCTTTTTTCCGCAAAACAATATCCGTCTGGTCGCTGCCCGTAAAATAAAAAAGGCCCGTTGCCGAATCGTAGAAATAACTCAAAACGAGGCGGGTATATTTTTCCGCCTGCCGTAAATAGTTCAGGTCGAAGGTAATTTCATACAGATCGATCAGTGCGGCAATCAAAAATGCGTAATCCTCCAGGAATGCGTCGTACTGCGCATGGCCGTCTTTCCAGGTATGCAACAAGGCGCCGGCCGTTGCGCGGGGTTTGGCAAATTTATCGAGCAGGAAATCCATATTGCGCACGGCAGTCTGGCGATACGCTTCATGGCCCAATGCCTTGTACGCAGCAATATGAGCGGAGCACATCAGGGCGTTCCAGCCGAGCAATATTTTATCGTCCAGACCCGGCCGGATACGCTGCGAGCGAACGGCAAAAAGTTTTTCGCGGCTGTGTTGCAACCGTGTTTTGAGTTCCGTTACACCTATATTATTAGCGCCGGCAAATACTTCGTAGCCGGATGGCCGCCAAATAATATTCTTTTCCTCCCAATTACCCGATTCGGTGACCCCGTAAAAGGCGCAGAACAATGCCGACTCCGGACCGAGTAACTGTTCAATTTCTGCTTGCTCCCACACATAAAATTTGCCTTCCACACCCTCCGAATCGGCATCCTGCGCCGAATAAAATCCGCCTGCCGGGTGGGTCATTTCAGCTGCGACGTATCGAAGGGTTTCCTCCATGGTTTCCCGGTACAAAACGGCCCTTGCTGCCATTTCCGGCGAATGAGCGGCCTGGGTCTGCGCCCATTTACAGGCTTCCGAAATAACCGTCATCAGCAGCGCATTGTCATATAGCATTTTTTCAAAATGTGGAACCAGCCATGCCCTGTCGGTAGCGTAACGTGCAAAACCGCCGCCAATCTGGTCGTAAATACCGCCCTGGATCATTTTGTCTAAGGATAACAAGGCGTGCTCGCCGGCTTCCGACTGCCGGCTAAAATAATGGTAATTCAGTAAAAAATGAATGGCCATAGTGGCCGGGAATTTAGGCGCGCCGCCAAAACCGCCTTCGAGCAGATCGAAGTCCTGTTTCAGGCGATTAAAAATGGCGTCCAGATCGGCCTGCTGAAAGGAGACCGTGCGCAGGTCTTCGGGCGCGTCCGCGTTTTTGACAAACAGTCCGTCGTTGCGTTCGATGTGCTGCATCAGGTTTTCAGCCTGATCGATGGCTTTTTGTGGTTCTTTTTGCCAGATATTGCTGAGGTGCTGCAACAGTTGTATCCAGGAAGGCCTGTTAAATGCCGGACGAGGCGGAAAATAGGTGCCCGCATAAAAAGGTTTGCCTTCCGGGGTGAGAAAACAATTGAGGGGCCAGCCGCCGCCGCCGGTGAGTATCTGGCAAGCCTCCATATAAATGGCATCTACATCGGGGCGTTCCTCCCGGTCCACTTTGATGTTGATAAAGCGCTCGTTCATAAACCGCGCAATATCTTCATTTTCAAACGATTCACGTTCCATCACATGGCACCAGTGACAGGTGGAATACCCGATGCTCACCAATATGGGCTTTTGTTCGGCCCTGGCGCGTTCAAAAGCTTCCGGTTTCCAGGCATACCAGTGTACCGGATTGTGCGCGTGTTGCAGCAGGTATGGGGAACGTTCGTATTGGAGCTTGTTCAATATTAGTTATTAGTTATCTGTTATTAGTTATCAGTGTTGAGAATCAGGCATTTACAAAGAATTTAGTCAAAATGCGAATAATGGTATTTGCACGATGCGGGAGTCTCATAAGTCATTGAACATTAAAAATTGAAAATTGGTCATTGAACATTACTATTTTTTAAATGATTGATTTTTAATTAAAAATTTAAAAAATGTTCAATGACCAATTTTCAATGTGCAATGTTCAATGACATGCGACAGAACCATGTGCCGAGGGTATAGCTTACAGAACTCAATAAAAAAAGTCTGCCCTGCATTGCGCAGAGCAGACACATCAAA
>JAYSZC010000675.1:0-1438 GCA_043738235.1 Lewinellaceae bacterium
ACCAGGTAGCTGCAAAAAAACAAATACCCGTAAAACATCAGGGTCTCGAATATTTCTGCTTTGGGACGCCACAGGGCATAAATCACCTGTAGAATGGGCGTCAGCAGGAAAAGCCCGATGGTGACATTCAGGAATAAATGAAAATGCCGGGCATACCGTGGAATCTCGAAATACAGGCGGAAAAACCAGATGCCGAAAATAAGCCTGAAAATATTGAGCGTAGCCGGTACGATAAACTGCAGACGCGGGTAATCGCGCCACAAATACTGGAATCCGTGTCCGAGATGGGTGGAAATAAAACAGGCCGTCAGCAGCACATACCCGAAATAATACCACTGAAAGCGCTGCTGGGTGATCGAAAAAACAAGCGCCGACAACAACAGGTACAGCGAACAAAAAACAAAAAAAACCGTGAGCAGGATATCCTCATAGCGCCGGATGAGGCCTTCCCGTGTTTCAAAATCCACCAAAAGCAGGTTGGAATTGGGCAAAAAGTCTTTGGAAATGGAAAAATAAACCTGGCAGGAATCGCCCGGATCGAGCCGCAGCGGGAACATAAAATTGCGGCGTTCGATGGGTCGCTGCTCAAAAGGAAAACCGGCGCCGGTGGTAAATACCGTGTCGATGCGGCCATCGCTGCCAATCTGGTAACAGGATAGTTTCGGAATAAACGGATTGACCACTTCCGCCATAAATACCCTGCTGTGCTCCGCGTGATTGACCATTTTAAACCGCGCCCACAAGGTTTTGTGTTCGTATCCGAAAATGAATTTCATCTCCTGCCGTGGCTGGAAAACGCGCTGTTGCACCTGTTCGATGCTCAGGCTATTATCGGGGTCTTCCAGTACTTCGAGCTGCGCATTCAGGATAACAAAAGTGGTATCGCGCAGCAGCAACGCTGCGGATTGGGCGCGAATGGCCGCTGTTTCCAGCATCATACCGGCAATCAAAATGAGTATCTGCTTCATCCGATACAGACAAAGTTACAGGCGCTAAACCCGTATCTGCGCCAAATCTATAAAAATCACGGCTTTCCGGGAGCCGGGTCTCACCCGCTGCCGTCATAGCCGTGATTTTTGATATTTCACCACTTTCAGGGTAAAATAGTCGGACGCGGTTACCGCACTTTTGTATGGCCGCCGGGACGCAGTTGCATCCCCTGAAGTTTCGGTTAATAATTATAAAACCATACCAACTATGAAAAAGTCAATCTTGTTTGCTCTCCTGGCGATTTCCCTGTCATTTTCCTGCAAAAAGGAAGACAACCCCACCAAAACCAAACTGCTGACTTCGCACTGCTGGGTACTCAATGAGGCGACTATTGCTCCTGCAGCCGTTATCAACGGAGTTCTTATTACAGACTTCTATGTCTTAATGCCCTTGTGCGATCGGGACAATGTCACCTGTTTGCTTGAAAACGGCAACGCCTACGTAGACG
>JAYSZC010000676.1:0-1437 GCA_043738235.1 Lewinellaceae bacterium
TGGTCAAAGGTAGGTCAGTAAAAAATAATATGCAACCCGTAGCCCAATAAACCTTTGTAAATTTTGTTAATGAACTACTTTTAGTAGTTTCTCATATAAAAAACAGCCGCCAAACCCTCTATCTTCAAAAACGCCAAAAAATATTTGTTGATAAATGTATGATACATGACAAAAATGCAAAAAGGCCGGATCGGCAGGCGTCGGGCGAAAAAATGCCAAACAAAACCTGCTGATTCGACCTTTTGGCGAATGATGTGCGCAGCGTCCGATTATGGGAAGATACCCATCGAAATATAATCGCTGGCAATCTTTTTGAGCGAACAGACAAATGCGGCAGTGCGTATATCTGGAATATCCGGGTGTTGTTTCATTGTTTCCCGTATTTGCTGGTAAGCGGTAATCATGGTGTCTTCCAGGCCGGAGTTGACTAATTCGATTTCCGTACCGCCGCGCGTCAGGAAGTCGCGCTCCCGGACATTGATTGATTTGCCGGTGAGTTCTTCCACTTTGCTGATAATGCCGTCAAACTGGTTGTGGTGGAAACGGTTTTCCAGGCGACCGAAACGGTGGTGCGACAGGTTCTTCAGCCACTCGAAGTAAGAAACGGTTACCCCTCCGGCATTAATGAAGAAGTCGGGAAGGATAATAATTCCTTTTTGGAGCAGAATGGGATCCGCGTCTGCCGTTACGGGGCCATTGGCAGCTTCCGCAATAATCTTTGCATTGATGCGGTGCGCATTGGCTACCGTAATCTGATTTTCCAGTGCGGCGGGCACCAGGATGTCGCATTCGATTTCCAGGGCTGCCATGTTGTTTTCCAAAGCAGTGGAACCCGGGAAACCCATGATGGAACCGGTTTCTTTACGGAAAGCGAGTAGTTTTTCCACATCAATGCCATTTGCATTGTAGATGGAGCCTTCTCTTTCTGCGATGCCGATGATTTTGACATCGCCTTCCGTTTGGCTGATGAGCGCGGTGTTGCTGCCTACATTACCCAAACCCTGCACCACCATCGTCTTACCGGCAATCCCTTTGGTCAGGCCGATTTTTTTCATATCCTGTTCATGGGAAATGCACTCCCGCAATCCGTAAAATACGCCCCGTCCGGTTGCTTCCGCCCGGCCGCGGATGCCATTTTGTGTGACCGGTTTGCCGGTGACGCAGGCAATGGAGTCAATTTCACCGTGGCGCAATGCCTGGTAAGTATCCAGGATCCAGGCCATTTCACGCGGCCCCGTGCCGTAGTCGGGCGCGGGTACATCGATACCGGGGCCGATAAAGTTTTTCTTGACTAATTCGGCGGTGTAGCGGCGGGTGATGCCTTGCAACTGTTCCGTGGTGTACTTGGCCGGATTAATTTTGATACCGCCTTTGGCGCCGCCAAAAGGCACATCTACCAGCGCGCATTTGTAAGACATCAGCGCGGCCAATGCCATT
>JAYSZC010000677.1:0-3494 GCA_043738235.1 Lewinellaceae bacterium
GATACGCCCGTCTGCGCTGAGGCTGGGGCTGATTTGGGCAAATGCTGCCTGCGCGGCATACTGCGTGGAAACGGGCGAAACCAGGACGGAATCGAGCACCTGTTCCGCCACCAGCACGGGCGATCGGTCGGCGGCATTAAACATGGCTTTAAAGGAGTCGATTTCCGGCGACGAAGAAGCAAACATAGGCATCATCCATTTGGGTGGAAGACTTTGATACCACACCCTGGCCGTTACCCGGAGCCTGCCCTTATACCCATTGGTGGGAATTTGATAATGGACAATATCGCTGCCGCTGCCTTCCGTTCCGTCGGCAGCGCGGTTGAAATTGGGGTCGTTCAGCGCTCCGCCTATCACCAGCGTGGTATCGTATACAGGGTCGTCGGTCCGAAACCCCTGCGGCACTAAACGGTTGTCTTTCAGGCCAATGTCGCCCCGTTCCAGCACATTGCTGAACGCGCCGCTGACATCGCCGGGTACCAGTTCGTAAATCTGTACCTGGCCCGGCGCATTGATCCAGTCATAATGGGGTTCAAAATTGGCGTCTTCGTCGACCAGGCTGAAATCGGGATTCATGCCGCCCGAATGGAACAGCATGTCGCCGGCTTCATTCTGCACGGTTAATTCAATCCAGGCGCGCCTGGCCGGATAGCCGGATGGGAATTTATGGCCTGCTTTGTTGCTCAGATGTACCTGAAAATCAACGGAATCGCCATTCAGGATACCTGTTTGCAGTTGGAGGTCGAGGGTTTGATGTTGCAGCATCCGCAGCGTTGCGGCGATGGTGCTGTCGAAATTGTCGGGCGTCGCTTCTATGCCCAGGGCTTCACGGTTGTTTTTCATCAATTTCAGCATGGACACATTGGCGCCGGCCATTTCGTGCAGACCGAAGGGATATTTGGGGGTGAGAAACTGATAATTGGCGGAAATGATAATTTCGTCCTGTATTTGTGGAAGGTGGCAAGCCTGGCAGGTAATATTGTCGTGCGCCTCGTCATAGCGGCTGTTCAGCCATTCGTGGTAAGTAGCCTGCTCGACAAAGGTATTGCCAGTCAGATTTCCTCCCAGATCGACGGTATTCGTAATCAACGTGTGGCAACCGGCGCACAAACCCGCATCCAGAATATGCTCGCCATATTCCGGGGTGATGCCGACAAATTCGTGCATGGGTGCTGCAAAAACCAGTTCGTAGGGGCCGTACGCCACCCGCAGGTTGTTGGTGTCATATTTCAGTTCGCCGGAATGCAGATCGCCGATACGCTCGGGCGACTGGGCGTGGCAGGCCTGGCAATTGACCCCGTCCAATCCCAGCGAGTCGGCGTACATATCTGCCAGGGTATAATGGGGTTTGTGGTCGCGCAGTTTGGCCTGGTAATGGCCGGTGGGCGCGTGGCAGCTGGTGCATTTGTCCTGTAGCTCGAGGCTGTGCGAAGGATTGACCAATATTTCATGGGTCACTTTGGCGCGCCAGAACGGGTCTTTGGCGCTGTTGGCCATCATCGACGACCGCCAGTCGTCGTAAATATTGACATCCACCCCGCTAGTGGTGACCAAAGCATTCATATTGGGATCGTAGCCGTGGCAGCCGCCGCAGAGTTTGGCTGTTGGAAACAGGACGTTGGAGTCAATGGGGATAAATTCCGGCGGCGATAGCAGCTGATTGTTGTGTTCGGAAGCACGCAGGTTGTTTTTTTGAAAAAAGGCTATTTCTGCGCCCGTATGGAATGCAGTGGCTTGATTCTCAATGGGAAACAAAGCGATGGCCCCCACAAATGCGGGTACGGTGATGGCTAAGAGTATCGTTTTTTTCATATCTTTTAACAAAAGTCAGGACTCCACGCCACTTTCCCGGATGAGTTTTGGCAAATAGATAGCAGTTGTCAAAACTCTATGAGTACCGCCCGGGTGTTGTTGGTGCGGTCGCACTCATTGACCCGTTGAAAAGGGTCGAGTTCAAAAACCAGGTTCGGAGAGAAGCGGCTGCGATTTTTCAGGCTGATTTCCATCGCGCCGTATAATACTTGTCCGGGCAACAGGATTCCGTCCAGCGTTTCAACACCTTCCCGGATGAAGACGCCGTCGGCATAAATAGCGCCCCTGCTCAGTTTGTCGCCGCTTACGAAATACACGTTTACCGCGACATTGTCATCTGCGCTTCGGCCGGAATCGCCGAGCAGATAGGCGGCGGCAGTCCCCGTATTCCTGAGGGCAAAGCGCAGCAACATGTTTTTTTCGTTGTATTCGGCCACAAAAGCCGTGTCAAAAACGAGGTCGGGGCAAAGATTTCCGCCGGTGTCTGGAGGCAAAGTATTGCCCGCTTGTTTCCGAAGGGGAATGCTCAGCCGGATATTTTCCCGGATGGCGCCGGGTTCAAGACGTAGTTTTTGCCGGCGCAGGGCGTCCGCCAGCAATTGCTCGCGCCCTTGCAGCAGGATCGGCAGGCTGAAAGAGTCTAATTCTACCATCAATGCGGCGGAAGATGCAGTTTTTTTTCCATTGGTGACAATGGGCAGGCGGCCAGTATTGGCGCCCTGGCAAAGCACTTGAATCGTTTTTTTGTTTTGTTTGAGGATTTTTACGTTGAATAAGCTGATCCTCAGACCTTTATATATCGGGGCATCAGATTGGGCCGTTAATATGCCGGCACTTGAAATAAACAGAACGCACGCTATCAGGTATCGAAATTTCATCGGATAATATTAAAAGTAAAGGGCAAGTGGCAAGTGGCAAGTGGCAAATCCGGCAGTTGTACAGATGCCATTTTTGCCCTTTGCCTTTTGCCACTTGCCTTTTATTAATCACTCGCTGTCTAAAAAATGAACCGGTCGGTTAATGCTTTGTTCCAGCGAGATAAAAGTTTCTGTCCGCTGGATGCCCGATATTTTCTGTATTTTATCGTGCAATATTAGGCGCAGGTGGTTTGTATCTTTGCAAACTATTCGGGCAAAAATACTGTACAGTCCTGTTGTGTAATTGGCCTCCACTACTTCGGGAATGAGTTTGAGTTGTTCGGCCACTTCATCATATAAGGAGCTTTTATCGAGGTAAATACCGAGAAAAGCCGTTACATCGAAACCGAGTTTATGATAATCCACAATCAGGCTAGAGCCGCGTACAATGCCCATTTGTTCCATTTTTTTCATGCGGACGTGGATCGTGCCGCTGGAAACAAATAGTTGTTTGGCGATGTCGGTATAAGGAAGTTTGCCATCCTCGATGAGTTTAGCTAATATTTGCTTATCCAACTGGTCAATTTCCGGATTTTCAGTCATAACCGAAGATAATTTTAAACTGTTTTAATTGAGATAATGCGGGTGAAAACGGGATAATGATTGAAAAAAATTAAACAAAAGTAAAACAATTTTGACAATACCATAATTTTTGGAAGAGTTTGATGGTTGTCGTGCGCCAGAAAGGATTGTTGAAACTTAGCGACAAAAAGGTATGTAGAAAAAAAGTTCATTGACACATTGATAGATTAAACAGATTTTCTT
>JAYSZC010000678.1:0-3490 GCA_043738235.1 Lewinellaceae bacterium
TTTCACCGCTGGATGCGGGCGCGGGGCAAATTTGGCAACCAAAATAAAGTGCCGCGTTTAGCCAATCACCGCAAATATGTGGATGAGGTGGTTGGCTAAACGCGGCACTTTATTTTGGTTGCCAAATTTGCCCCGCGCCCGCATCCAGCGGTGAAAGGTTCCTTTGGGTACTACCCGCAGCAAAAGCCGGTCCAGGGCCAGGCCTTTATAACGTTTGGCTTCGTAGTCCGAATTGATGCGCTGCAGCGTTTCGTCGAGCACCTGGTTGAAACGCTCCAGGTCGACAGGCTCCTTTTCAAATTCAACGACCCACTCATGGCCGCCCTTGCTTTTGCCCCGCCCGAAATAGACCGGCGCAGCCGTGTATTCCGATACGACGGCATCCATCTCCCGGCAGGTTTCCGCGAGCGCTTTGTCGGCATCTCCTACCATCACCTCTTCGCCGAAAGCATTGATAAACTGTTTGGTACGGCCCGATATTTTGAAACAATGCGGGTATTTGCGGGTAAAAACAATGGTATCGCCCGGCTGGTATCGCCAAAGGCCGTTGTTCGACGAAATCAGAATGGCATAATCTTTTCCCAATTCCACATCTGAAAGCGTGACCGTTGTGGGATGCTCTTTTTCCCACTCCTCCATCGGCACAAACTCATAAAAAACGCCGTTGTCGCTGAGCAGCAGCATGTCGTTGTGTTCAAAATCGAGTTGCGAGCCGAAGTAGCCTTCCGAAGCATTGTAAATTTCCTGGTACACAAAATCGTCGCTTGGAATGAGCTCTTTAAACGTTTGTCGATACGGCTCGAACCCGACGCCGCCGTGCATATATGCCTGCAAATGCGGCCAGACTTCCAGCATGTTTTGTTTGCCGGTTTTTTCCAGAATAATCCGAAACAGGACAATAATCCAGGTAGGAACGCCGCCAAACATGACAATATCGTCCTGCTTACTGGTGATTTCGGCTACCTGCTCGATCTTGTCTTCAAAGTTGGACTGTAGCACCACTTCTATATCAGGCGTATAAAAAGACCGGGCAATTGCCGGCATGTGGTAGGTCAGCACAGCGCTCACATCGCCGACACGGGTTTTGGGATAGTCTATCAGGGACTCAAAACTGCCCGACATGACCAAGTTTCTACGGCGAAAAATCTCCATGTCCGGCTTGTTATGATACAACAGCGCCAGCGAATCCCAACTGCCGGCAATATGGCATTCGTATAAGTTACATGGCGGCACGGGGATGTATTTACTTTTATCGCTGGTCGTACCGCTGCTTTTGGAATACCAGTTTACTTCTCCGGGCCACAACACATCCTGTTCGCCATGCATCATGCGGTTGATCTGCCCTTTGAGCATATCATAATCGTGTACAGGTATACGACGAGCGAAATCCTCCGGTGTTTTTAAGTCTGAAAAGCCGTATTTATTGCCAAATTCTGTATGCTCTGCGGTTTCTAACAGGCTGCGAAACCAGCGCTCCTGGGCTTCTTCGGGATGCTGCATATAATGCTCTATCCGCTTCATGCGAACAGCCAGATATTGCTTCAGTACTTTGTTTACCAACCACTTCATAAAAGTATCGCCGTTAAGTTTTGCCTATTCCGGGGTGCGAAGTTAAGCAAATGTAAACGCTACGATTTCCCAAAAAAATCAGGTCACCGGATGTTTTACCGCACAATGTTTTTCAAAATACGCAATAAACGCACTTTATACTCTTATTTTCGATTGGTATCCTGTTTGGCAAATACTTTTCGCAACAATTCGGTGCCGCGGCTGGATTTATTGCGGCGGATATTTTTTTCTTCTTCTTCAATTTTTCCGAATAAACCCTTCAGCGCTTGTTTAGTGACATAATCATCAAAATCGTTGTTGACTTTTGTCACAAACGGAATTTTGTTGTAGGCGTCGGCTGCCTTGCGCCACAGGTCGTTGGCGCCTATTTTATCCAAAGAAGCGACAACTTTGGGGTTAAACATGGTATACAACTGCTGGTTGGTGGTTCTGTCGAGATATTGCGTGGCAGCGTTGTCGGCTCCCAGCAGGATATTGGTTGCATCCTGAAAGGTCAGCTGCCGGATAGCGCTGATAAAAATCGGACCTGCTTCCCTGGCGGCATCTTCCGCGCCGCGGTTCATCTTTTCCAGCAGTTCGTTTTCCAGGTTGGTAAAACCAGGTATGTTTCTCAATTTGTCCGTCACCTTGCGGGCATCCTCCGGCAGCAGGATTTTATAAGCGCTTTTAAAATAACCGTCTCTTTGAGAAAGCACATTGACGCCTTTGGTGATCCCGTTGCTCAGGGCTTCTTTGAGGCCACGGCCGATTTCCTCCATGGTAGGTTCCGATAATACGCCGGAAGCCACTTCCTTGAGGATGTCGCAAGCCGTGAAAGAGAGTAAGAAGCCGATCAGTAGGGATGAAAGAGCGAGTTTTTTCATATTGTGATGCAATTAAAAATGATGAGGAAAGATTACCAGGAATGAGGAATGAGGACTGAGGACTGGGGAATGAGAGGTTGATACGTCATAAAAGTAGTTGTGTCACTCATTCCCCATTCCTCATTCCTCATTCCTCATTCCTGTAGTTGTGTCCCTCATCCCTGAAATCGTTCCCAGCACCTTCCCCTGGAAGCGCTGTCCGACAAAAGGGGTGTTATGCGATTTGGAGCCGATGGACGCTGCTGTGAAGGTGAATGTTTCATACGGGTCGAACACCGTCAATTCGGCAGCTGCGCCTTCTTTAATAACAGGAACAGGCAGTCCCAGGATGCGCCGGGGCCCGAGCGATAGTTTTTCTACCAGCAAGGGGAGCGCGAGTTTGTTTTTACCAAAACTGCAACACAGCGGGAACAGGCTTTCCAGGCCGATCATACCGAATTCGGCGTACGTGAACTCTAGATTTTTGGCTTCCTCATCCCAGGGCGAATGGTTGGACACGATAAAATCTATGGTTCCGTCGGCCAGTCCTTCCAGCAGCGCATCGGCATCCGATTGCGCGCGCAGGGGTGGCAGCAGTTTCCAGTTGGAATCAAAATCGCGCAATTGTTCATCGGTAAAAAACAGGTTGGCGACCGCTACCGAACAAGTGACGGATAGCCCGGCTTTTTTGGCGGCGCGGATCAGGGCGACACTTTTTGCCGTAGAAACCAGGTGGATATGCAGTCGGCCTTCCGCGTATTCCAGCAGACTGAGGTCGCGCTGCACCATCACTTCTTCCGCCAGCGCAGGCAGCCCTTTCAGGCCCAGCGAAGTACTGATGGCGCCTTCGTGCATTTGTCCGGCGCCGGCGATGGTTTTATGGTGTGGTTCATTGATAATCAAGCCGTTAAAGGCCCGGGCGTACTGCATGGCGCGGAGCAGCAGCCCGGCGTCCTGCACCGCTTTTTTACCGTCGCTGAAAGCCACAGCGCCTGCCGTGTGCATATCGTACAATTCCGCCAGGTCTTTCCCGGCGCATTCCTGCGAGACAGCCCCGATGGGGTAAAAATGCACGCCGG
>JAYSZC010000679.1:0-3485 GCA_043738235.1 Lewinellaceae bacterium
AGCGGCTGTATTATCAACCTCATCAACCTCATCAACCCTTATAAACCTTTTTGCGTTTTGGCACGATTTACTTCTTTTGGTAATAATCGGCATACACACGCCAGCCGCGATATACCCCATAGATAATAACCATTCCGGCAAAAATGTTGCGGAACTCGGAACGCACCTCCGGCAAAAAATCTTTTGCAAACAACAAAAGGGAACCCAGAATAACATAAAAAGCCGTCATGGTTATTCCGAGAATAAACAATGGGTTGCGGAATTTCCGGGTATTTCTGATACGATCGTCGGTAGACATAATGTGTCGGTGTTATAGTCAAAGTTGAAAGATCGGACGCGGTCAGGATTGAGGGTATTGAAGTATGTTGAGGCGGTAGAGGAGCGATTTTTTTCTCTTTTCTTTTAAAGATGCTAAAGTCTGAAAAATTGGTGTGAAATGGGTATGTCAATGAAAAAAAGGATAAAATAGGAATCTCTCACAATGAGGTTGTCTCATAAAGATCAAAATCAGAGATTCAATAAATTTTATTTTGTTTTCGCTACCAGAAATATGAGTCATCCCGAATTTGTAAACCCACGCCACGACTATACTTAAAAACAAAAGTCCCGAATTTTTCAATAAAGAAAAATCCGGGACTCGTGTTGATGCTTCAGGAAAAGTTCAATTATTGAACATCCCAGAACAATCTGGTTGTCACCAAATCTCCACCCACTGATGCTGAACCGCGGGTATAATTTTCATTATTCAGGGTTTGTTCCTGAACAGGATAGGTGTAACGGCGTGGAATATCAGCATAGGTAAGGCCGTCCGGTACATTCAGGATCGGATAGTCAAAACGTCTCCATTCTACCCAGGCGTCAAAACCGCGGTTGTACAGAGCGATCCATTTTTGAGTGCCGATTTTCTGTCTCCAGTCGCCGGCAGCCGTAGCGTACGCCACACTGGCTTGCGCCAGGTAAGCATCGGCATCGGCAGTACTTGCACCCCAGAATTCCATGGAAGCGCGAATAGCGGCTTCGTAATGCTCTTCTACCGTTCCGCCTACGTTGAAACCCCTTGCAACAGCTTCAGCCAACAGGAAACGCACTTCGGCATAATCGATGAGCACACCTGGAAATGTTGGATCCGTTAGGATACTGGAAGGTTTGGAATAGGTAGCGTAGTTGTTGCTGGCTGCATAAATACCACCACTGTAATTGCCATCGGCATCGGTAGTGAAGAACAATGGAACACGCGGGTCATTCAGACCGTTCATTATATCAACGATCGTGTTGGCGCCAACAAAGTCTTTACGTCCGCTTTGTACCAGGTCTTCCCATACTGGGTTGGTATTCGGTGGAGCAGACAAGTAGCTGAATTCTACATTTTCGCTGTTGGAAGAGATTGCTCCGGGAGCAGCTTGTTCTACGATTGTTTTTGCTTTAGCCGCGTTCACGTCCGCAATCGTCATACCCATTCTGAGTTTCAACGAATTGGCAAATATTTTCCAGCCGGCCATATCACCGCCGAAGTACAAGTCGTTACCGCCGAAGCCTCCACTATTGACATCGATATCTGTGATGGCTTTATCTAAGCGCACGAACAGCGCATCGTAAATGGCAGCAGCATCATCGTATTTCGGATACACATTGTCGATGTTTAACGCATCTGTATAAGGAACATTTCCGAAAGTGTTCACCAGAGTAGAGAAAGCGTATACGTTTAGAATTTCAGCGCAGGCGTTCTGGTTTTTCTGCACAGCGGCAGGGAAAAATATAGGGTCCTGGGAAGGAATCAGACGCTGGCTTTCTTTCAGGTTGTTCAATACGCTGACATACATCGTATTCCAGAAATTCTGCGGAATATTACGGGTTGTCAGGTCGTAATTGGCCTCATCGGTATAGGTTGTTTCTGTCCAATACTGGGCAAGCAAACGGAAAATGTTGGTGTTCACATTGGGTGTAGCCATCAGGTCCGACAGTTCTTTCTGGCTGTAAACGAACAGAGCTGACGGCTCTACTGTCGGCGGTTTTTTAGTATCCACGTTCAAGTCGCCAAAATCCTTCTGGCAGGCGAAAAATAGCGTGGTAGTCAATAAAAGCATTACTATCTTTTTCATACTTACTGTTGTTTTAGTTAAAATTTAACATTGAGGTTAACGCCCACTGTACGGACTGTAGGATAGCTGCCTACCTGATAACCCTGAACGTTGCCGGAGCTCAAACCGTCTTCCGGATCAGCATAAGGCAGGTTTTTATGAATAATCCACAGGTTGCGACCATATGCGCCGATGGTGATACCTTTCACGTATTTTTTATCGCCCAGTATTTTGCCCGGAAGATCGAAGTTCAGGTTCAGTTCGCGCAATTTCACAAAGCTGGCATCGTATATGAATCCGGCGGCAGGGTTTCTTCGGTAACCTTGCAGACCGAAATTAACAGCGCTTGCGCGGATATCGTTTGGCGAACCGTCGGGTTTAACACCTGGCAGCAACAAACCGCCGCCTGCACTGACCGGGTCGCGGAGCGGGCTACCCAGATCATTATTGCCTGCAGTTTCAGGATACAAACCCGTTGCCAGGCCGTAGTACAAATCGAGCGAGAACATATCTCCGCCTTTTTTCATATCGATCAAGAAACTCAAAGAAACATTTTTGTAGCGGAAAGTATTAGTAACGCCACCGATCCAGTCCGGGTTCACGTTGCCGATGATAATGTCGGAGGTTGCGGAAGACAAATACCTGCCGGTTGTAGCCGAAACGATACGCTGACCGTTCAGGTATTGGTAATCGCTGCCTTTGATCGTACCATAAGGTTCGCCCACTGCAGCGTTGATAGAAACGCCACCCTGGAAGGATGCTAACTGGAGGTTTTGAATACCACCCAGGTCAAGTACCTTATTGCGGTTGCGCGCCCAGTTCAGGTCTACACGCCAGTCAAAATCGCGGGTATGAACCGGACGGAAGTATAACGATACTTCTACGCCTGTATTTTGTACATCGCCTGCATTAATAAATTTAGAAGAGAAACCGGTTGCTCTCGACACGGCGGCAGGGTAAATCTGGTCGATGGTATTCTGTTTGTAGTAAGTTACGTCAAAACCAATTTTGTCTGACAGGAAACGCATTTCCAAACCGACTTCCAAACCCTTGGTACGTTCCTCCTTCAGATCAGGATTATTTTTCGTAAGTGGCAAAGACGCATTACCATTACCGTCGAATGGAGGATTCAGGTCGTATACGTCTGCTACGCTCAATGGAGGCGCCGCATTCCCTACTTCCGCATAGTTCAGGCGAAGTTTACCGAAAGTAACGTTTTTGTTAGCGTTAAAGAACTCAGAGAAAACAAGGCCTAGGGAAGCAGATGGATACACATAGGCATTGTTGTCAACCGGCAAAGAAGAAGCCTGGTCGCGACGAATGCTCAAATCCAGGATAGCCCAGCTGTTGTATACCAACAACAGCATTATGATTGATGGCAGCACGGATAAAGGCTACTTCAAACTC
>JAYSZC010000680.1:0-9099 GCA_043738235.1 Lewinellaceae bacterium
AAGGATGCATGATACGGCAAAACCAGCAAATCGGACAGAAGCAAACCCTGAATCTCTCGCCACAGCAGATTCAATTGCTCCATTTTATCCAACTGGGTACGCTCGAGCTCGAACAACGTATTGAACATGAAGTCCTCGATAATCCGGCCCTCGAAAGCGATGCGCCCGACCCGGATATCAATGCTGAAACGCCCGATATACTTCCTGACAATGACTACCCGGATGAAGCCGATCTGGATCTGGAGCGATTTGAAATTATCGAACAATACCACCGCGACGATCAGCATGACGACACGCTAAATTACGCTTCCACTGTTGCTGAGTCACACAATAACCAGGAAGAAATTTTTCAGCAGACCCTCGTTCAAACCTACGATTTCCGCGAACAGCTCAAAGCCCAGATCACCGTGCTGCAACTTCCCCCCCGGGAAAAGATGCTTGCAGGTTATATTGTAGACAGCCTCGAAGATGACGGTTACCTGCGCATCAGCATTGCCGACCTCGCCGATATGCTCTCTTTTGCACACGGTATTATCGTGGAAGAAACGGAAGTAGCGTCCGAACTGGAAACGGTACAATCGCTCGAACCGGCCGGGATTGGCGCCCGTGATTTGCGCGAATGCCTGTTGCTGCAACTCGAAAACCTTCCGCACGATACGGCACATATTCATCTCGCCTTGCGCATTGTGCAGGAGCATATCGACGACCTGGCTGCACAACAATATGGAAAAATTGTCCATAATTTGAAAGTCGGCCTCCCGGAAATACGCGCTGCCGCTGCTATTATCAAAAAACTAAACCCCCGTCCGGTAGCGGGACAAACTACTGAACTGGCTAAGAATCAAAATATTATACCAGAATTTGTGGTGGAAAAAGACGAAGATGGAAACTTGCAGATTTATCTGCCCCATACCAACAGCGCTGGATTGCAGGTTAGTAACCACATGCGCGAAATGCTCCAGTCCATGCAGCGCAGCAAACCCAAACAAAAGGAAAAAGCCACCATGCAATACCTGCGATCCAAAGTGGATGCGGCAACGTGGTTTGTAGAAATGGTGCGCCAGCGCGAACACTCCATGCTCGTCACCATGCAAGCCATCGTACAAATACAGCAGGATTATTTCCTGACTGGCGACCCTAAAAAGCGGCGTCCGATGATCCTGAAAGATGTGGCGGAAATAACTAAATTGGACATCTCCACCATTTCGCGGGTGACCAGTCTGAAATACGCGCTCACCGATTTTGGCGCCATTCACCTCAAGGAACTGTTCCAGCAGGGTATGGCCAAAACAGACGGCGAATTGGTAACCAACAAAGAAATCAGTATGCTTATAGCCGATCTTATTGCCGCTGAAAACAAACAACATCCGGTAAGCGACCAGGATATTTGTACGCTGCTGCACGAAAAAGGGTATACCCTGGCACGCCGCACCGTTGCCAAATACCGCGATGCCATGCATATCCCGATCGCGACAAAACGAAGGGAAAGCAATAAGTCAGATTGATGAGGAATGAGGAATGAGGAATGACCGAGCGTTATGTCCGACTCTATAAAATCAGATTCTCTTTTTCGAGTTGCTATTATCATCCCTCATCCCTCAATCCTCATCCCTCATCTAACCCACAAGAACAGCTTACACATGGAAAAAATACTCATCATAGACGACGATCCCGATATCTGTACCCTGCTGAACAGGTTTCTGAGCCGAAAAGGTTTTGAAGTGGAGACCGTCAACAGCGGACGCGAAGGTATTCGCGCGGCCGAGGCCCGGCAACCGGATCTTATCCTGACAGATTTCCGGCTGGGCGACATGGACGGTTCGGATGTTTTGCAGCAACTCCGGCAAAAATGGCCCCATATACCTGTGCTGGTCATGACAGGATATTCCGATATCCGCATGGCTGTCAACGTACTGAAACTCGGCGCTGTCGACTACATCACCAAACCTATTGTCCCCGATGAAATCCTGCTCAGTATCCAAAATGCTTTGAATACTGTCCCGGCAGCCCCTTCCGGAGCCGTTCCTGTTGCCGCGCCGGGCCAGTCCAGGCCTTCTGTTACGGCCTTGCGCAATAGTTATGTAATCGGGCGAAGCGCTGCGGCACAAACCATGTACAAACAGATAGACCTGGTAGCGCCCACCAATTACAGCGTCATTCTTTACGGTGAAAGCGGGTCTGGAAAAGAATCGATCGCGCGGATGATCCACGACCGCAGCTCCCGTGGCGGACAACCTTTTATAGCGATGGACTGCGGAGCAATTTCAAGAGACTTGGCGAACAGCGAACTTTTCGGGCACGAAAAAGGATCGTTTACGGGTGCTTTAGGCACAAAAATCGGCCACTTTGAAGCCGCCAATGGCGGAACGCTTTTCCTCGACGAGGTTTCCAACCTTCCGTACGACGTGCAAGTATCTCTGCTTCGGGTGGTACAGGAACGCCGACTCAAACGCATCGGTTCCGCCAAAGAAATCCCCCTCGACGTGCGCATCATCGTAGCCAGCAACGAGCGCCTTTTGACCGCTTGCCGAAAAGGCAAATTTCGCGAAGACCTTTACCATCGTTTCAACGAATTCAGCCTCGAATTGCCGCCGTTGCGCGAACGCCGCGACGATATTATGCTTTTTGCCCAACACTTTTTACAGGAAACCGCCCGCGAACTCAATAAACCATTACAAGGGTTTTCAGACGATGTGGCACACATTTTTATCCATTATCCGTGGTATGGAAATGTCCGGGAATTGAAAAATGTGATCAAACGCGCTGCTTTGCTCACCGACGGTTCCCGCGTAGAGGCCTTGTCTTTACCTTTTGAAATTACCCATTTTCAAAAATTAATACTGGATGAGCCGGTCTCTGCCGAACCCAATACAATGGAGCCACCTGCCTGGACACCGCCTGTATCGTTTGCGCCTGCAGAACAAGCTGTACCCATTTTTATGCATCCGGAGCCGCAGTGGGTTGCACAAACCATTCCTGCAAGGACTGATTTGAAAGCGGTGGCCAATGTAGCGGAATATGAAATGATTATGAAGGTTTTACAGGAAGTACGTTTTAACAAAAGCAAAGCCGCTCAAGCACTCGGTATCGACCGGAAAACTTTATATAACAAGTTGAAAGCGTATAACATACAGTAAGTTATGGAATCTGTACAACATATATTTGACAGCTCGCCCAATGGCCTCCTGTTATTGGAATCTCCATCGAAAAAAAATGTCTGGCGGTGTACGCTGGCGAATAAAATCGCTTGCGAATTGCTGGGACACGACACCCTCAAAGGCATGTTACTCGGCGAATTATTTCCTGAAAGTGTGCGCGAACATTTTACCGGCGCGCCTGCGGAATCCGTCGATTTTTTTCAGAATGACCACAATCGCTGGATACTGGCTACTGTCAATCAGACAAATACGCACATGTCGATTGCACTGACGGACATCACCCGGGTGAAAGAGTCTGCTTCTGCCGAACACCGTATGATGGGCCTGTATAAATCGCTCACGCGCAGCCTCGCCGACAACGAAATCATCCTGTTTGATAAAGAATTTAATATCCTGCACAGCGACGGTGTTCCCCGGTTTATCCGGCTCGACCTCGAAGGAGATTTGATGGGAAAAAATCTGAAATCACTCTTTGAGACCAATCCGTTCACATTTCTGGGCGAGCATATCGTCAAAGTATTTGGCGGCGAAAAAGCCGATGTAGAGCGCGAAATCAACGGACGGATTTATAAAGCCAGTCTCTATTCGGACACGCGCGACGATGATGACAAACCCGACAATGTGGTAGGTGTGCTGTTGCTCAAAGACGTGAGCGAACTCAAGCAAAAACAACGCGAACTGGAAGTCCGGATGCAACAACTCGACCGGTCCAACCGCGAATTGCAGCAGTTTGCCTACATCGCTTCGCACGATTTGCAGGAGCCGCTGCGCAAAATCATGTCATTTGGCGACCGCCTCAGCCGCAAATACGACGCATTGCTCAGTGGCGAAGGCAAGGAATATATTACCCGAATGAACAATGCAGCGCAGCGCATGGAAACGCTGATCAATGATTTATTGTCATTCTCCAGGGTCACAGAAACCGCGATGCCCTTCGAACTAACCGATTTGAACAAGGTTTTTGCAGAAGTCATATCAGATATGGACGTCGTGGAGCGCACGAAAGCACGGATCAACCTGCCGGACAATCTCCCGGTTATAGAAACAAGCCCGAGCCAGATGCGACAACTGTTCCAGAACCTGTTGAACAATGCCCTGAAATTTGTACACGCGTACCGCACACCGGAGGTAGAAGTGCGCTGCCGACTGGCAACAGGTGTAGATTTGCCTGAAAACTTTTCCCTGCTACCCGAAATAGACTATTGCATCATTGAAATAGAGGACAACGGTATTGGGTTTGACCAAGCCCATTCGGATCGTATTTTCACCATTTTCCAACGCCTGCACGGCCGTTCGGAGTACCACGGAACGGGTGTGGGGCTGGCGATTTGCAAAAAAATAGCAGACAACCACCAAGGCGCTATTTTTGCCGAAGGCCGCGAAGGAAAAGGAGCAACATTTACAGTCGTTTTGCCCATGAAACAGTGAGTCAACACCACGATGACTTCGGACTGACGACTGACAACTTCGCACTATCACTAAACACCCAGCATGGCCATTATTTCAGTCCTGTTAGTGGACGACGACGAAGATGATTATTTCCTCACGACCGAATGTCTGCGCGATATCCGGGAACAGCAATTCGAGGTGACCTGGGCAGCCACCTATGACGAAGCTATATACTTGCTCAACGAAAGGCATTTCGACATAGGGTTGTTCGATTACATGCTCGGCGCGCGCACAGGGCTTGATTTATTGCGTATCGCCAACGATCTGCGACTCTACACGCCCATCATTTTGCTGACCGGCAGAGGCGACGTGACCGTCGATACGGAGGCGCTGGGACTCGGTATAGCCGACTACTTGGTGAAGAGTGCGCTGGAACCTGAAATACTCGAACGCAGCATCCGTTACAGCATTGGCAGGGCCGCAGTCCACAAGGCTTTGCGCGAAAGCGAAGAAAAATACAGGGGCATCTTTGAAGGCTCGATGGACGCTATCTGCCTGCTGGATGCCGGAGGCGGGTTTACGGATGCCAACCCTTCCGCATTGGAACTGACCGGTTTTTCAAAGCATGAATTGCTACAGAAAAAGTTGTCTGATTTATTTGAACATGCATCAGACAGACTTTACTTTACTCAAAAAATAGCCAACCGGGAAAGCATCCGCGACCTGGAGGCTACTTTGATCACGGCCGACAAAAGTATCCGGACGGTTGTGATCGCCAGCACCTTTCACCAGATGCCCGCCCGGCCCGGCGAGGTGTTTTTCCAGACCATTCTGCACGACATCACCCGGCGCAAAAAGGCAGAACAGGAATTGCTGATTGCTGAAAAACTGGCCTCTACCGGGCGCTTTATGCGGATGCTCGGACATGAAATCCGCAATCCACTCACTAATATCGACTTGTCTGTCGGGCAATTGCTGGCCGAACATCCGGAGCCGGAACTGATAGAATTGTTCGACATCATCCGGCGCAACAGCAGGCGCATCGGCAAGTTGGTGACTGACCTGCTGCAATCCAGCAATTCAGGTCATCTGCAACTCCAGACCGTCGATCCACAGCCCTTGCTCGAACAAAGCCTTGCCATCGCAGCCGACCGCATCGCGCTGAAAAAAATTACCGTATACCGGCACTATGGGAGCAAGCCGTCCACCATTCAGGCGGACCCGGAAAAACTAAAAATTGCGCTGCTCAACATCATTATCAATGCCGTGGAAATTATGGAAACAGGCGCAGGCATCCTCGAACTGGGTACCGAACAAGACGACAATTCCTTTATTTTCAGTATCCGCGACAATGGCCCGGGTATTGCGCGGGATCAAATCCACCAGATTTTTGAGCCTTATTTTTCCCGCAAACAAAATGGCATGGGGCTTGGCTTAGCCAGCACCCTGAGTATCGTGCAGGCGCACGGCGGACAGGTGGAAGTACAGTCCGAAGCAGGCAAAGGCGCCCATTTTCTGGTGCTGTTGCCAATTAGCGGAGAGGTGTCACTTGTTCCTGCGTCGCAAGTGACACCTCTTCACTAACAATTGGGCAACTTATGCGTATTGACGGGGTGACTCGAAGTCACCCCGTCAATATACCGCAACGACCAATTGAACTCACTTCAGCAACTGCGGAAACTTCGCCTTCATCCGGTTCAGGCGCGGTACAGACACATTCCGCACATACGGGTTTTCCGGGTGTAGTTTTTCATAGTTCTGGTGGTAGGCTTCCGCCATATAAAACACTTTCAGCGGCTCGATGATGACCGCAATGGGTTTTGAATACTTGCCCGAATCGTTCAGTTGCTTTTTATAGGCTTCTGCGAGATTGCGTTCCGTTTCATTGCCGTAAAAAATCACCGATCGGTACGAATCGCCGCGATCCGGCCCCTGCCCGTTCACCTGCGTCGGGTCCTGTGACGCGAAATAAACTTCCAGTAAGGTTTGATAGGAAATCATCGCCGGGTCATAGTACACCTGCACCGTTTCGGTATGCCCGGTGGTGTGCGAACAGACTTCCTCATACGTCGGATTGACCGTGCGCCCGCCGGCATAGCCCGAAACGGCTTCTTTTACCCCTTTCAGACTTTCAAAAACCGCCTCTACGCACCAGAAACAACCCGAGGCAAACGTGGCGGTGTCCAGATCGCCGTACACAACGGGATCGGGCTGAAGCGCCGTTTCAGCAAGTTTGTGATCCGGTGCGTTTTTGCCCGAAAAGGCATTGCAGGAGAAAAGCAGCACGATAGCCGCTGCCAGTGGGAAAACAATTTTTGTTGACATGTTGATTTTGTTTTTTTAACTATCCGCTTGTTATTGAGGAGATTAATTTCCGGGGGTTCTATAGCCGCATAGCGGCAGAAGGTCGGTAGAAGAAATCAAGAGCAACGTACAAAGGTGCGTAGCACCGTAACTTTTGGCCCTTGTTCCGGTGCTACGCACCTTGTGAACGCGCATGGCATTTGTTTCTACCGACCTTATGCCGCTACGCGGCCAAAGATCCAAACCAAAATAAGGTTTCTGCACAATTGGCAGATAGTCAGATTTGTTTTTTTTACAAAACGAAAGTAAATAGACAACTGATCCGTCAACTTGTTTGGAAGAAATGGATTTGTTTTCGGGCGGACAAACGCAGGTAAAGGCTTTGAATTAACTTCGCCCATTCAATTCAAAAAATTGTCGGGAAAAATTGCTGCCATATTGCTGTTATTTTGCCTGGTCGCCCCGGCCTGTGCAACCTATGGCTGGCTGCAATACCGTAAATCTGTTGTCAAAAAAGAGGTAAAAAGGCGCATGAAAGCCGGGTTGAAGCAATCGGAGAAAAAAATCTTCATGTTATGGTTATGTCTGGGGTTGTATTGTCATGCCTATACCCAGATAGTAACCGTAAAAGACCTCGAAACCGGCCAGCCGGTAGAGGCGGGCGGCCTGTCGAGCGAAAGCCCGCGTGAGTTCGTCACTACGAATGCCAAAGGGCAGGCTGATATTTCAAATTTTAAAGGCGCTGAAAACATCGAAATCCGCGCGCTCGGCTACAAAAAAGAAAACATCTCTTATGCGGCATTCGAGGCTCTTTCCTTCGAGGTCCGACTGACGGCGTCGGATATTCGCATGGATGAAGTGGTGATTTCCGCCACGCGCTGGAACCAGGCATCCTCGGGAGTTTCCACCAAAATCATCCATATTTCACCACAGGCCATTGCCCTGCAAAACCCGCAAACCGCCGCCGATCTGCTCGGCATTTCCGGGGCCGTGTTTATCCAGAAAAGCCAGCAGGGCGGCGGCAGTCCGATGATACGGGGTTTTGCCACCAACAGGCTGATTTACACCATCGACGGGGTACGGATGAATACCGCCATTTTCAGGGGCGGCAACATCCAAAACGTTATTTCGCTCGATCCTTTTGCAACGGAAAAAGCGGAGGTAGCCTTTGGCCCCGGTTCCGTCATTTACGGAAGCGACGCCATCGGCGGTGTGATGAGTTTTCAAACCCTGACGCCCCGATTTTCCCTGGCGGAGAAGCCGCTCATTACCGGAAAAGCCGTTCTGCGCTACGCTTCCGCCAACCGGGAAAATACCGGTCATTTCGACATCGACGTCGGCTGGAAAAAGTGGGCAATGGTCAGCAGCATCAGTTCCAACGATTTTGACGATCTGCGTATGGGCAGCAACGGCCCCGCCGAATACCTGCGCCCCTTTTATGTGCAACGGCAGGACGGGCTGGATGTTGCGGTAACCAACGACGATCCGCATATCCAGCGGCCTTCCGGGTATTCCCAGATCAATATGATGCAAAAACTACGGTTTCAACCCAATAAAAACTGGGATTTCCAGTACGGTTTTCATTTTTCCGAAACCTCGGAATACTCCCGCTACGACCGGCATATCCGGTACCGCAACGGCCTTCCCCGCTACGGCGAATGGGCGTACGGCCCGCAAAAATGGATGATGAACAACCTGAATGTCACCCATACGGGCAACAACGGTTTATACGACCGGGTAGCCGTTCGACTGGCCCGCCAGGATTTTGAGGAAAGCCGCTTCGACCGCGATATCAACAAACCCGAACGCCATATCAGGATCGAAGCGGTCGTCGCCAATTCCGTCAACCTGGACTTCATCAAATCCGTCGGCAACAGGCATAAGTTGTTCTATGGCGCAGAACTGGTACACAACGACGTGGCTTCCACCGGCATTGACGAGGATATTTCGCTCGGCGAGTCGGCGCCCGGCCCTGCGCGTTATCCGCAGTCGACCTGGGCTTCGTACGGGGCTTACGTTTCCGACCAGTTCACCGCTTCCGACAAATTCACTTTACAAGCCGGGCTTCGATACAACCAATACAAACTGGATGCCACTTTCGACACTACTTTCTACCCCTTTCCTTTCGCAACAGCCGACCTGAACAGCGGCGCCCTGACGGGTAGCCTGGGATCGGTGTACCGGCCTTCCGAAGACTGGGTGATTTCCGCCAATGCCGCCACTGCCTTTCGCTCGCCGAACGTGGATG
>JAYSZC010000681.1:0-9083 GCA_043738235.1 Lewinellaceae bacterium
AGGGCCGCCCCTACAAAATTGGGCTTTTAGACTTGCAAATAGCAAGGTTTTTATGTTTATGATGTAGGGGCGGCCCTTGTGGTCGCCCGGTTTCCCGGGCATTTTTAAGGTTCCAGTCGCCAAAAGCAACGCGCCCCAAACACTAAACACCACACACTATACACGAAATAAAAGAACAAATGTCCGCTTTACGCCAACCTTCCTACCTTGAGGCTGTTTTTAATTTCAGATGTTTCAATTTTCTTTGAAAACAAGTATGCCCGGTGGTTTTCCATAAATAGTTACTGGCGCGAATGTTTGACGTTTTTATTCCGTTAAGTATATCAGGCATAATATTTTAGATTAAATTCTTTGCAAATGCTTGATTATCAGCACTAATAACCAATAACTAATAACGGATAACTATTTTTTTCAAAGCAGACTTTTCCTTTCTACCGATTTTTTGCACCTGACACATGTCCCTTGACACCATAAAACAACCTATTACCGCCGAATTGGACACTTTCGAAAAACGTTTTCGGGAGTCCATGCGGAGTAATGTCCCTTTGCTCGACAAAATTACCTGGTACATTGTACAGCGCAAGGGCAAACAGGTGCGGCCTATGCTGGTGCTGCTCAGCGCCCGCTTGTTCGGGCCTATCGGGGAGGCTACTTACACGGCGGCTTCGCTCATCGAATTGCTGCATACGGCTTCGCTGGTACACGATGACGTGGTCGACGACGCCAACGAGCGGCGCGGTTTTTTCTCCATCAATGCGCTCTGGAAAAACAAAATCGCGGTGTTGGTAGGCGATTTTCTGCTCTCCCAGGGTTTGATGATTTCCGTCAAAACAGGCCAGTTCAAGATGCTCGAAATCGTGAGCCGCTCGGTGAAGGAAATAGCGGAAGGCGAATTGCTGCAAATGGAAAAAGCGCGGCGCATGGATATCAAAGAAGAAGTTTATTACGAAATCATCCGCCAGAAAACAGCCTCCCTGATCGCAGCCGCATGTAGTGCCGGCGCTATCAGTACTTCGCCGACGGACGAAACCCTGCAGAAAATGTGGCTGTTCGGTGAAAAAACAGGCATGGCTTTCCAGATCCGCGACGACTTGTTCGACTTCGGCACCGATGACGTGGGCAAACCGCTGGGGATCGACATCAAAGAGAAAAAAATGACCCTGCCGCTTATTTACGCGCTGTCTCATGCAGACCGCAGTACGCGCCGGCATATCATTAATATAGTAAAAAACGAAAGCCACCGCAGCGAAAAAGTCGACGAAGTCATCCAGTTTGTACGGCAAAGCGGCGGCATCGAATATTCGGAAAAAGCCATGTACCGCTTTCGCCAGGAAGCATTCGACCTGCTCGATACGATTCCAGACAGCCCTGCCCGCCGCTCCATGCGCGATCTGCTTATTTTTGTTACAGAACGCAAGAAATGAAAACCTTTTTTGATAAATAGATGTTATAACACTTAAATTTAAAACATCTTATCAAACTTTCAATTTCATATTCAGCATGGCAACATCTAAATGGGGTATCGATACGACCCACTCCGAAATTTCTTTCCGCGTAAAACACATGATGATCAGCAACGTAACCGGCTGGTTCGAATCCTTCACCGCCGATGCGGAAACAGAAAATGACGATTTCACGGCAGCGAAAATCAATTTTTCAGCCGACACCACCTCTATCAATACGCGCAATGAGGCCCGCGACAATCACCTGCGCAGCGGCGAGTTTTTTGCCTCCGAAGAATTTCCAAAAATGACATTTACTGCCACCGGTTATGAAAAAAACGGCAGCGACAACAGCTACCTACTGAAAGGCGACTTCACCATCCGCGACGTGACCAAACCCATCACCCTGCATGTTGAATTTGGCGGCGTGGCTACCGACCCCTGGGGCAACCTGCGCGCGGGTTTTGAAATCACCGGTGAAATCAACCGCACCGATTTTGGTCTGACCTGGAACGCCGTCACAGAAGCGGGCGGCATCGTGGTCAGCGACGCTGTGAAGATTCATTCCCACGTGGAATTGATCAAGCAAGCCGCCTAACAAAAGGCAAAGGACAAAGGGCAAAAGGCAATTTTAGGCATTGGTGTAAATGCCATATTTGCCTCTTGCTTTTTGCCTTTGCCCTTTGTTACTTGCCCTTTGCCTTTTGAATAAGTACAAGATTGGCATTTTTTGCCTGCACAAAGCCCAGCCGCTCGTAGAGCTGCCGGGCTTTTGCATTTTGGGGCGTCACTTCGAGTTCAAACGCCACGGCAAAATCGGCCCATTCCTGCAGAAGATACTTGAAAAAGGCCGTCGCCAGTCCTTTCCCGCGCCAATCCGGGCGCACATACAACTCGTCGATGAACACCTTGTGGCCACCGTATTCATTGCTCCAGAAAAACACCAGCAGTGCATAACCGGCTACCTGCCCCTCCTGTTCCATCAGCAGAGCCATGCCTTTCTCCGGGTGTTTTGTAAATGCCTCGAACGTGCGCCGCGTGTGTTCCGGCGTGGGCTGCAGCGGGCTGGGGTCTTCCGTGTACAGCGCGTCCACCAGTTCGATCAGTGCAGGTAGGTCGGCGGCTTCTGCTTTTCTGAAACTTGGCATGTTCGTTATCAGTTATCAGTTATTGGTTATCAGTGTTGATAATCAAGCATTTGCAAAGAATTAATCGCCTCTCACTTCTTATTAGTTAGGTAACGGTCACTGTGAGTAAATGAATACTCACGATTCACGACTCACAACTCACGTCTCTTCTATTGGTTTCACCCTTTTTGCCAGAAAAATACTGGCCGTAATCAAAACAATGGAAAAATAACCCACCCAATTGTAATGTTCGATACGTCCATTGGGGCCTTCCGACACGATAAGTCCGGCGATATTGGCCGCAATGCCGGTCGATAATTGTTGTACGGATGAGTTGATGCTCATAAAACCGCCGCGCTGCTGGGGCGAAACCACCCCCGACACGATGGCCTGGGTCGGGATCATACGGCCATTGGCAGCGATAAAAAACATGCCTGAAATAGCGAGTACCGCCCATAAAGGCGTCGGCACAAGATTGGTAATGAGCAGCACAGGAATCAGGGAAAACAAGGCAAACACTACAAAAACCGGGTATTTGCCGCGCTGATCGGCGATTCTTCCAACCAATGGAGAACTAAATATAGTGAGCGCACCGCCGACTAAATAAATCAGAAAAATCTGATCCTGGCGGAAACCGGCATTTCCCACCAAAGCAGGCGCGATAAAAGGAATGATGCTGAAATGCCCCATCATCAGCACGATGGATAAGGTCAGCGCCCGCATCTGGTTGGGGGTTTTAAAAATGTTCGTCAGCACATCGAGCGGATTGCCTTTCGGCCCCCCTTCGACGAGGTGTTTATTGACCGGCGGCACCCAAAATATAATGCAAAAAATGACTAAAACGCCCAATCCGCCGATGGCTAAAAAAGGCATGTGCCAACTGTAACGCGCTGCCAGCCATAGACCGGTCGGCACGCCCGCAACGGAAGCCACCGAAAAAGCGGTCATTAAAATGCCCATCGCGCCGGCTCGCCGCTCGTAGCCGAACATATCGCTTACGATAGAAAGCACCTGCGCGCCGATCATGCCGCCAAACAGGCCTGCCAGTATGCGCGCCGCTACCAATAGCTCGTATGTGGGCGCAAAAGCGCAGGAAAAGGTGCCGATCACAAATCCGATATAGGCAAAGAGCAACAGTTTTTGCCGGTCGAAGCGATCCACAAAAAACGCGGACGCGAACCCGGAAAACGCGGCAGTGATGCTATACGCCGATACCGCAAAACCGAACTGCTGCGGTGAAATCTGAAACAATGCCATCAATTGCGGCCCCAGGGGCATCATGATCATAAAATCCATGATGTGGGTGAAATTGACCGCTGCGAGGACAAACAAGAGGAGTCTTTCTTTTGAATTCATAAGGCGGGGTAACGCAGGAGAGGGGAAAAGAGTTGCGTTTGAATGAAACGTATCTCAATTTCTAACATCTTCTCCCCAGCCCAATTTCTGTCGAATGGTATTGAGAAAAGTGACGTCCTGCAATTGAACGAAACGGATCGGGAAGTCGTTTTTGCGGACAGCCAGTTGGTGCTGGCCGTTGATGAGTTCAAAACGGGAATCGAGGGTACAGATAAAATTGTCGGCGCGGCCTTCTATTTCGAAGGAAATGACCGACTCGTCGGATAAAACGATCGGGCGCACATTGAGGTTGTGCGGCGCCACGGGCGTGAGCACAAAGTTGCCCGAGTCGGGAAAAATAACCGGCCCGCCGCAGCTGAGCGAGTACCCGGTGCTGCCCGTGGGCGTAGCAATAATGATCCCGTCGGCCCAGTACGAATTCAGGTAATCGCCATTCAGAAACGTATGAATGGTAATCATGGAAGAGGTGTCCCGTTTGAGCAGGGTGCAGTCGTTGAGGGCGAAGGGGATGTCTCCAAACAATTGGGGGCTGCTTTCTAAATAGAGGGTACTGCGTTCTTCGATGACATATTGCCCTCTTTTGAGTTTGAGTATGGAATCCTTGATATAACTTTTTTCAATGGTTGCCAGAAACCCGAGCCGGCCCAGGTTGATGCCCAGCATGGGTACGCCGGAATCGCGCACGAGCGTGACTGCATTGAGCATGGTACCATCGCCGCCAAGTGTAATAACAAAATCAATACGGTGTACCTTGAAAGCCCTGTGATCCTCAAAAGGCGCGTGAGGCCCCCGCAATTGTATGTTGCCTTCCAGCAAGCTCAGGTACGGCGCAAACACATAGGTAGTGATACCTTCCTGATAAAGCATGTCGAAGACTTCCTGCACTTGCGGAATATCTTTTTCTTTGAGTTGCTTGCCAAAAACGACAACTTGCATAGAATGAATGATGAATGATGAATGATGAACTATGAATGATGAACTATGAATGGTGAATGATGAACTATGAATGATGATGAGTGGCCTCTATTCATCATTTATCATTTATAGTTCATCATTCACCATTCATAGTTCATCATTCATCATTCATCATTAAATATGTTATTATTGCAGCCATTTTAATAGGAAGAACAGCCGGAATCGATGACAAGAACGGCAAATTTACCCGGATTCCAGTGATGTCGAAGAATATCGCCATGGGATTATCCGGTTTCAAAAGTCTGTACACCAAGTGTTTACCAATCTAACCAATGAGTATACTTTCCTTAAAAGATGTCATTCTACGCGAAAAAGAACAACTTCGCCAGCGCCGCCAAAAACTCGGAATCGAACAAGGCGCCCCGGATCAGGAAAACTGGTTTGGTATTGCCCTGTCGGGCGGTGGCATCCGTTCGGCTACCATCAACCTGGGTTTTTTAAAAACGCTGAATAAATTCGGCATCTTGAAACGCGCCGATTATTTGAGTACCGTTTCCGGCGGCGGCTACACGCATTCCTACGTGCAGGGAACCCTCAAAGAAGAAGGCGATTTTGAACGCCTGTTTACCAACGACCATATCGAGGCGATGCGTACACACGGGGAATACCTGATACCCGGACAGGGGTATTGGAAAATCGGCAACGCTATTTTGCTGGCAGTTGCTTTTTTGGTCAGCTGGGTAATGTCGCTGGTAAGCCTGCTGATCGCCAGTGGTATTGTCTATTATGTTTATATGATTATCACGAGTTTGCTGGGTAAGGAGCCGTTCAAGTGGCTGAATATTTTTCAGCAAAATAGCCTGGATTGGTGGGGTATGCGAATTGTCGGTCTGATGTTGTTGGTGCATTTTGTGACCAATATCATTATGAATTTTAATCTCGGGGTATCTAAAATGTTCAACAAGGTGGAAACAGTGGTGGTGGCGCTGGGACTTGCCCTTTATGCCTGGTACCTGATCGTTCATTTTGTCGGCACAGATACCCCAACCTCCGATATACTGACAGATTATGCAATTAATGCAGTGCTACTCTTTTTTATCGGTTTTGTTACCAATCCCAATGCGCTGAGTTTTCACCGATTTTATCGAAAACAATTGGCCGATCTGTTTTTACGCTTTTCCGGGAAACACCACAACATTGCGCTGAAAGACATGTTTGATGCCGGTTCCGATAAAAAAACAGACTATATCGCGCCGTATCCGCTGATCAATACTTGCCTGAACCTGCTCAACCCTGCCGGTGACGACGTGTTTAAAGGCACCAAAACGAGCGATTATTTTTTGCTCAGTCCGCTGTATTGCGGCTCCAAATTAGTGGGTTATGTGCCTACGGATCGCTACTGGGATTACCAGCGTATGACTTTGCCCGCTGCTGTGACGATTTCTGCCGCCGCCGTGAATCCGGGCATGGGCATGTATTCCAATAAAGTGCTGAGCGTCCTCATGACTTTGCTGAATGCGCGCCTGGGTTTCTGGATTTCCAATCCCCGCATTTTGGTCAAATCCCGCGCTTATCCCTGGTGGCCGATCTATTTCTTTCGCGAATTGCTCGGTCGCATCGGTTCCAATAATAAAATGATCAACATCTCCGATGGCGGACACATCGAAAACCTGGGCGCCTACGAACTCCTGCGCCGAGGTTGCCGGCTCGTGATCGCCGTAGACGCCGGCGAAGACATGATATATGCCTTTTCTGACCTGAATAACCTCATCATACGCGTCCGCAACGAACTCGGCCTGGAAATTCGATTCCGCGACAACGAACAACCCGAAGATCTGATCCGGCCACGCCCCTCGCAAGTGTATTCCAAAAAACGGTATGCTGTTGCCGACGTGTTTCAATGGTGGGAAGACGATAAAATGATCGACCCGGCCACACAACTGGAAACCAATTGTGTGATCAATTTTGCCGAGCCGCGCAAGGTGGGAACGTTTATTTATGTCAAATCATCGGTGCTGGCCCCAACCGGCAAACCGATTTTGTCTGAAAAAGAAGACCGCCTGAAATTCGGCACCTATAAATACAAAATCTACCACCCTGACTTTCCACACGAGCCGACCAGCGACCAGTTTTTTGATGAAATCCAGTGGGAAGCCTATTATCAGCTGGGGCAATATATCGGCGGCGATGTGCTGGGCCTCACTGACCTGAGTCAATACGAAGGCCACTCCGCTCCGGAAATTTCCGTAGAACAATTGATCGCCTGGTTTGACAAGCAGGAAAATCCGCTGGTGATGCCTTTCAAACCGCACGGCGTAGTTGCGCCCGATTACAGCACAGACGGCCTGGAAAGCATCGGCGGCGAAGAGCCGACGACTGCCGCACCGCCAACGGTGGCCGCGGAGGATGTGAAGTACCAAATGTAGAACTTTAAAAAGAAGTGAGAAGTGAGAGGAGAGAAGTGAGAGCACGTAGATTACACCGCTCCGCTCAAGGCACAGTTCGTGCGAAGCAGTGTAATCTGCCCGGGTATTTCAGGTGCTCAAATTACTTGGATTCGCCAAAAGAGAAGCGGTCTACTCTACGGACTCTCACCCTCTCACTTCTCACCCTCTCACTTCTAACTAATCCCTGTCTGCTTTCAAATTCAAAAACAACTTAAATCCGATATTGCCCGACAGCACTTTCGCTTTGGTGTGGTAGTTGGCGCTGAGGAACAGTTCATAATTTTTGAAAATATCGCGGATAAAGAAGTAGCCGAACTCTGCGCCGATCGTGTAATCGATGACGCCGGTTTCATCGAGGATATTTTTTTCATCTTTGGTGTAAAAAGAATAATTCACGCCCGCTTTAGCCATGGCGGTAAAAGCGTTTTGTTCGGTGCGCGAGCATTTGTTGCCGTTGGAGCGGTATATACCTGCGCCGACCTCCGCTAACAAATAAGGATTGATCTGAAAAGATTCCGCTACCTCATCGGCTTCGGGGCTGAGCGAAAATCTGCCGCCGCCGCCTATACGCGCTACCGACCAGTGGGTACCCACATTAAAAGCCGTCCCGAGATCGAAGCCCATGCGATTGCCGGGTTTGGTGACATCCGGAACCGCAAAAGAAATGGTCGGAATATCGACGAACAGGCGGGGGCCGTATTGTGCGTGAAGGATGACAGCAGTCAACAGGCAGGAAGCAAGCAGGAGTATTTTTTTCATAAAAGTTATATTTTGTGATGTTGGCGTGAAGATACGTTGGCCCTCCGATTCGCTGTTTGAAAGGTTTGATGGTTTGAGGGTTGTTGAGCAGGTCTTTGTAATCCGAACGCTGGAGATGACTCAAAGCCGTACGGAAGTCCTTGCGGGCGTAGGCGACCCGCGCCAGGTTGAGGCTGGAGGTCACTTCGCGCCACTGCCGTTCGAGCGAAGGTTTGAAATCCAGGATAAATTTTTCTGCCCAGTCCAATTCTCCCACCCGTAGAGCGATGGCCACTATATTGTTGAAGGCAAAACGCGATAGGCGTTGGTTTTCCAACAGCAATCCGCGTTCGAGCGCGCTTTGGTAGAGTTCCAGCGTAGCCCTCAACCAGCCTTCCGAGGATTCATTGATTTTTTTGATGCCGAAATTGATCGCCAGCAGATATAGGGTTCGCAATTCTTCGGGCGGAAACACCCCGGCGTGTTCAAACAACATCGCTTTAAATGCTTCAAAATGGGCGGTCGCCTGCGCATCGTTTAAAAAATGATAACAGTGAAAATACAGGCCAATGGCGGGAATTTGCACCAGCCCCGTCATTTCGACGTGCTGCAACACGACTTCCAGCAATCCCATTTGGTAATCCGTCCGATAAACCGCCTGGTGCGAACGGGCCAGACAGGCCAGCCGCAATTTCCGTGCAATAAATGCGGTATCCATCAGATCGGAAGTAGCCTGCAGGTTCAGCGATTCGGTTCGGCGGGCAGTGGTGTCGTACTGGTATTGTTCCCATTCGATCAGGTTCAGGTCGTGGTAATAATCGGCATGGCGCCAGGGGCGGCGTTCGCGGCTCCGGCGGGCTTCGCGCAGGGTGATGAGAAAGTGTTTGGACAGGTTGCGTTTGCGATACAGCCCTGCCAGGCGGATTTTTGCGCGCTCGGTATCTTCAAATTTTTCCCGGTACATCCAGTATTTTTCCAATAAAGCCAGCAGCGCGGAGTTGGCGAGGCGTATCTCTACGGCGGAAAGCAGAGGCTCCGGCAGCGTTTCGTCGGGTACG